>WGMG01000003.1 GCA_016125185.1 Armatimonadota bacterium
GAAACGGTGGGGAGGAAGACTAGCCGAAAGCCTTTCGTAAAACGAGGCTATCCTTTGGCGAAGGGAAATGGAGCGTGGTGACATCGGGAGGTGGGGAGGATTCATTGACGAATGATCCACACTCTGAATCAAGTACCCCTTTCCAGACGGGAACGACCTCGGAGAGGTCGCAGACGTTAGCCCGGGGTGCTTGCACCCCGGGAATTGTCCGCACACGCAAGAAGTCCAAGGAGTCCCGAGCATCGTCCTCGACCCTCGGACTTCGGCGGACAAGCAGACGTCTTCACCAGCGCCCCCAAACGCTAATTCCCCGAAACCGAATCCACTCGCCCAAACAACCGCCGCAACCTCTCCACCACCTCATTCGGCAACGGCGGCAGCGACAGCGACCGAACATTCGCCCGCAAATGCTCGATATTCCCCGTGCCCGACAAAATCACATCCAACCCCGGCTCGTGCAAACAGAACCGATACGCCGCTTCCAGCAGGCTCGACGCCACCCCGTCTGCCACCAGGAATCCTAACGAATCATCGACACCCAAATCGACCTGCCCCGACTCGACCAACCCTGCCATCAGCTCACGCAAAGCCGACGCATTGCTCAGCGCCCGCCGAACCGCAAACATGCACAGCGTCCCGATCCCCTTCGCCATCGTGTGCGGCAACACCGTCCGCGCTGCCGACTGGTTCAACAGGCTAAACCCGACCATCACCACGTCCCAGCAGTCGTCCTTCGCCACCGCCGGAGCCAGCATCGCATGGCTCGGCTCGGGAATAAACGCCTCCGTAATTCCGATCGCCCGAATCTTGCCCGCCTGCTTCAAATCCAGGAGCGTCGGTACCAAGGTCAGCGCGTGGGCGTACTCCTCCACCCGAACCCCGTGCAGATGAAACACGTCCACGTACTCCGTCCCCAGCCGCCGCAAGCATCCATCCAACCGCTCCCGAAGCTCGCTCGGCGTCACCTCGTGGTCGTCCCAAGCCGCCCCAACCTTGGTCGATAAAATGACCTGGTCGCGAGGCACCCCGGCAATCGCTCGACCCACCACTTCTTCCGTTCCATACGCCTCCGCCGTGTCGATGAAGTTGACGCCGAGGTCCAACGCCTCCCGCACGATCCGAACCGCGTTCTCCTCGTTGTCCGGCGTCCGAGTCCCGAGGCGGCTATGTCCGCCGCACCCCAGCCCCATACGCGAAACGCGAAATCCCGTCCGGCCAAGCGTCGTCATCTCCATGCTTCCTCCATTATTCCCCCAACCCGCCGCATCCTCGATGACCCATAAATCGTACTTTAGTCATCAGTGAAAGACTTCAAGGCCGTTTGGGGGCGTCGCCTCGATGAGATCGTGCTCTCGCTCCTCTTCACGTCGCTCCTCGTCGGCACCCTCTACGAGGCCATCACCGGCGGTTCCGTCATCTTCTGGTGGCTGAGCATCCTCTGGCTGGTGATGTCATGCGGCGCCCTCGGCTTCCTCTTCTTCTCGATTTGCGAGATCCGACTTGACGGCGACCAAATCGTCCTCCGTTCCCTCGTCCGAACCAAGTCCCTGAACCAAAACCAGATCGCAAGCATCGACCTCACCGTGGCGGGAAAATCCAGCACGATCGCTATCAAGGACACGAATCGAAAGGGCTATACCGTCCTCCTCAAATCCTTTCCCGAGCCGTCGGTCGTCACCTCCGAGGTGCAGATTTGGTGGAGCCTCCACCACCACGACGACAAAACGCTCCGCCCCGGCCAGGTCCTCCGCTTTCGCATGACCGGCCTCTCGCTCATGCTCCTGGCCCTGACCACCTTCATGGCCATTCCCCTTTGGGTTCTCCCACTCACGTCCCGGCCGGACATGCTCCCGAGTCTCTGGATTTCCGTACCGTTCATCATCGGGCTCTTCGCCCTCGGAATCACCTCCCTGATGTCGTACGTGGCCATCTCCGACGAAGGCATTTTGATCAAGCGACTCGGCGCCCCCAGGCGAGTTCCGTGGGAATCCATTCAGTCAGTCAAACTCGCTACCGCCACCCAACGAGGCTCCACCAACGAGCGAGTCATCGTGCAAGCCGACGGAAAGCCCATCTGGATCAACGAGGCGTTCGACCATCTGCCCCAAATCCGAGACCTCATCCTCGCCCACGTCCCGCCAAACATCGTCATCGACGACCGATGGCGAATCTAGGCAATAATATCTCCTACTATGGTCCTCATCGCGTCGATTCTTTTCGCAACCCAACCCCACGCCAACGTGAAAAAGGAGATCGAGAAGATGTACAAGAAGTGGGATACCGCCATCGTCAAGCAGGATCAAAAGGCGATGAGCGACGTCCTCGCCGACTCCTTCAAGGCCATTCGCAAAGGCGACAAAAAGCCGCTCACCAAGAAGGAATTCATCGACGGAATCGCCGAGCGCTGGACCTCGGGCAAGCCGAAGGAAATCTCCTTCAAAACCAAGATCAAGAAGCTCGACCACAAGGAAGACACCTACTTCGCCACCGTCGATGAGACCATCGTTTTTGCCCCCGTCAACGGCAAAAGCGCCAAGGTCGAATTCACGTCGATCGACACGTGGCAGATCTACGGCAACGGCTGGAAGATCACCCAAACGGAGCCGGGTGAGTAGGCGATGATCGGCAGCGATCCGTGGCTTCCGCCGCTGTCTTGGACCGGCGGCGGAATGACGATCCGAATCTATTCGCCCAACGACGCCAAAGCCCTCCAACAAGCGACCGTCGAGTCCTACGAGCACCTTCGCCCGTGGATGCCGTGGGCCAAGCAGGAGCAGTCCGTGGCCGAGACGGAGGCCATCTGTCGCCGCCTCGCCAGCGAATTTCTCGCAAACCGAGACTTCACGCTCGGCGTTTGGGAAGGCGATACGCTCGTCGGCGGCACCGGATTTCATCTCCGCGTTGGCCCGATCGAATGGCGATGCGGCGAGATTGGAATGTGGGTCCGTCAAAGCCACGCGGGTCAGGGCTGGGGCACCCGAATTCTGGAGCAGATGCTGGCCTGGGGCTTCACCGAATGGGGATGGCAACGCCTGATCTGGAAGTGCGACACCCGCAACGTCGGCAGCTACCGCGTGGCCGAAAAATGCGGCATGACAAAGGAGGCCACCTTCGTCTCCAGCTCGGTCGACGTCGACGGTTTTCGGCAAGACATGTACCTCTATGCGATCCTCCGCGAGCAGTGGACGAACCGTAGCTGACCCGCTATACTGCCGGTAATGCTATCGCTTGCACCGCTCGTCTTCGCATCGTCGCTGGGGCTGTTTGCACAAGGCAAGCCCACAATCTCGCCCGAAGTTCACCCCGACCACACCGTCACCTTCCGGATCAAAGCGCCGAACGCCAAGAAGGTGTCGGTCAACATCGAGGGCAAAGGCGACGTCGATCTCGCCATTCGCGACGATGGCGTGTGGGAAGGGACCTCCAATGCGCTCCCGCCCGACATCTACGGCTACACCATCAATGTCGACGGCACCGCCATGTTCGACCCGATGAACCCCGAGATCAAGGTCAATCTGATCTATGTTTCCAACATGGTCACCGTGCCCGGCGATCCGCCCGAGCCGTGGGAGATTCAGGACGTGCCGCACGGCGAGGTCCATCACCACTTCTACAAGTCCGGCATCATCGGCGACCAGCGCGATTTCCTCGTCTACACCCCGCCCGGCTACGCGGGTAGTCGCGCCAAACTGCCCGTCCTCTACCTCCTGCACGGTTTTTCGGACAATGCCGAAGGCTGGACTGTCGTCGGCAAAGCCAACTTCATTCTCGACAACCTGATCGCGGAAAAGAAGGTCAAACCGATGATCGTGGTCATGCCGCTCGGCTATGGTGTGCCCGGCTTTGCCAGCCACTCTGGCCGCAATTTTGGCGACCGAAGCCTGACCACCAGGAACTTCACCAACTTCCGAAGCGCCCTCCTCACCGAGGTCCTGCCGATGGTCGAAAAGCAGTATCGGGTCTCTGCCCGGCGCGAGGACCGCGCCATCGCCGGACTCTCGATGGGTGGCGCGGAAACGCTCTTCACCGGCCTCGAAAACGTCGATAAGTTCGCGTACATCGGGGCGTTTAGCTCCGGCGGCTTGCCCGCCAACAAGCCCGACGACGTGTTCGGCGACGTCACCGCCGAATCGACCAAGAAGCTGAAGGTCTTTTGGATGTCGTGCGGCACCGCCGACGGCCTGATCGGCTTCCAGCGCGGCTTTGCCGACTGGTGTACCCAGCGCGGGATCAAGGTGACCACGAACGAATCCGGCGGGGGCCACGAGTGGCCAAACTGGCGGCGCTACCTCGTGCAGTTCACCCAAATGATCTTCAAGTAAGGTCGCGAATCGTCGTTTCCAAGAGGTCGGTGATCTGCAGAATCTGCTGGTCGCCGATCTTGGGTCGGCAGAGAAAATCGACCAGGTTCATGAGGTCGACAATCCTTGCCATCTCCTGCCATCGGTCGGGCAGTTTCATCCCGCCCTCGATCATGCCCGCAGCGAATCGCTCGGCGAAATCCTCGCGACGGTCGCCGAGGTAGCGGAGCACCTGACCAGCGTCCAAAAGCCACGTACCCGCGTGGACGAAGTCCCAGTCCAGCACGCCGGACAGCCGCCCATTCTCGATCAACAGGTTCGATGCCTTAAAGTCTCCGTGCGAGAGGCACGCTTGGTCCATCACGCTGGTCAGCGGGTCCTTCCATTTCTGCCAAAGCGCCTCGGTGGCCATCAGGTTTTCGAAGCTCATCCGGCCCTTCAGGTAGGCGTACCTGGCGTGGTCCGAACGATGCCGGTTGAACGCCTCGTACAGGTTTCCCCACGGCTCCACAACCGTCAGCCGGGGATTCAGGAACCCGCAGGTTCCCATGCGGTGACTCGCGATCTTGGCCAGCGCAAGCCCGATCGAGTGGGCCGCTTCAAGCACCTGTTCCTGCTCTCCATCCGCCCACCGCGCCTGCATCGTCCGGCCCGACAGCCACTCCATCAGCAGGTACGGGCTCTCCGGCAGTTCCTCGACCACGCTCGGCATGGGAATCGCTCGCCCTAGGCGACGCGCCACTGCGATCTGAAGCGGTTTGGAATCCGGCTCGGACTGGCAGACCCGAAAAACCAGCCGCCTCCCCTCATCGGTTTCCACAAAGTAGTTGGAATTCGCCAACCCCTCCTGAATCGGTATTGCCGACGCCACCGCGATTCCCGACGGAACCAGTACTTCCTGAATCTCGGCCAGGCTTAGGTCGTAAAAGGGCTTTTGTCGTTGCCAATCGAATTCCATGGCGCAGGACCTCGCCTAACCATACCAAATTCGGTCACTGTCTCAGTCTTCTGCTTTCTGCTTTCTGCTTTCTGCTCTCTGTGCCCTGCACTCAGTGCCCTCGCAATCCCAAAACGCGCCCCCGCTGTAGAATAAAAAAGATGCTATCCATCCCCGAGGCGATTGAGGTCTTCGTTCACGCCTTCTGCGAAGCGAAGAGCCGGACGTACCCCTACGCGCCGACTTTGGTCGATGGCCTCTGGATCATGCGCGACACGCCCGACCGAAAAAACGCCCGCAAGATCGAGATCGTCACCCACGGAATCGAACCCGCCAAGGCCGCCAAAACCATCCAGGACAACGGCATCGGATGGCACTTCCTCAGCGAAATCCACCCCGTCGACGCCGACTTTGACGCCATCCGTGCCGAATACAAATCGCTCGGCTACAAGGCCGTCTCGACCGAATGGCTCTTCGTCCACGAACTCAACGACATCCCGATCCACGAGTCTGAACCGCCCGTTCGCCCCGTCACCAGCCAAGCCATGCTCGACGCCATCCCTCAGCGCGGCAAGCACAAGCACGTCCTCCGCCCAAATATCCGAAAATTCTCCATCTGGGACGACGAAACCGAGTACGGCTGGGTGAACAGCATCCCCTTCAAAAACGCCGCCTGGGTCGGCGGTCTCTTCGTCCATGAGTCCGATCGCGGACGCGGATACGGGCGCGCCCTCATGAGCGCTCTGCTCCAATCCGACCGCGACCACGGCGTCCAGACCAGCGTCCTCCTCGCCAGCAGCGACGGCGCGCGCCTGTACCCCCACCTCGGCTACCAAAAGATCGGCGTCCTCCAGATGTTCTGCCCCAAAAACCGCTCGTAGGGTTAGAATAGGGCTTGGAGAGTTCGACGATGTTCCTCACGACCCTGATTGCCGCCGCAACGATGCAAAGCCAACCGATCCGCATTCCCCTTTGGGCCAACGGCGCCCCCGGCTCCGAAGCCCACCGAGGCGAGAAGGAGGAAGCCAAGGACTGGTGGGTGAAGAACATTCACGATCCGTCGATCAACGTCTTTTTCCCGCCCAAGGACAAGGCTACCGGCGCGGCCATCGTCATCTTTCCCGGCGGCGGCCATAGCCAACTCGTCTACCCGCCCGAGGGGGTCGAACCGGCCCAATATCTCGCCGCCCAAGGCATCGTCGCCATCGCCGTCAAGTACCGCCTCTTCCGCGAGCCGGGCTCGACCTACACCTTCGAGAACGCCACCATTCCCGACTCGTATCGGGCCATGCGCCAGGTTCGCGCTCACGCCAAGGAGTGGAACATCGACCCCAGTCGCATCGGCGCGATGGGCTTTTCCGCCGGGGGCGAAAACGTCTCCGGAATCGCGTTCGGCTCCGGCAAAGGCGACCCCAACGCCCCCGATCCCATCGACCGCGAAGATGGCAAACCCAGCTTCATCGTCGAAATCTATCCTGGCCCGCTCGGCATTCCCGAATCCGTCGGCAGCGACGCCCCGCCCGCCTTCTTCCTCATCGCCAACGACGACACCGGCCACATGGGCGCCGTTCTCGACCTCGTGAACAAGTACCACAAGGCCAAGGCTTCGATGGAGATCCACGTGCTTGCCCAGGGCGGACACGGGTTCAACATGGGCAACCGGTCCAAGCTCGAATCGGTCAAAACCTGGCCGCAGCGCCTCACCGATTGGCTCGCCGACAACGGCTGGTCCAAGCCCAAAACCTAGGCTACTTCAGCGCTTCGAGTTCTTCGACCGCCCACCGGCTGAGCGCCACCAGGCTCATCGGCTGCATCTTGGGCACGGAAATTTTGCCCGCCGGCTCAAAGCTGGCCTTGATGAAGCCCATCTCGGCTGGTCCGCGCGGATACCCGGATGCCTCGCGAATCAACCGGTTCAGGTACGCGATCTGCGCCGCCGGTTCGAACGCTTTCTGGTCGGCCAGGGCCGCCACGCCGAAGTCCACCGAGATCATGTTGAACCGCCGCATCCGCTCCCGCGTCGTCTGCACGATGCCATCGATGATGAAGTCGATCCCTCTCCGGTCGCCTGTCTTCAGCAGGGCCAGCCCGTACCCGGCCGACACGTAAATCTGATACACCTTCGCGCTGTGCTCGGCGTACCGAAAAGCCAGTTCGCCGTGATGCCGCGCACTCTCCCATCGGCACCGCAAAACTTCCATGGTACACAGGTTCCCGTGGAAGCTGGCTAACCGCGAGTCCCGGTTTGGCTCATTGTTCTTCGTTTCCAGGTCGATCGCCTCCAGAAACATCGCGTGCGCCACCTCGAAGTTCCCCAGATGATAGTCCAGCACCGCCAGCCGGTTCAAAACCCGAGGCAGTTCGGCATCGACTTTGTACTTTCGGCAGAGGTCCACCGCCTCGTTCAACAGCCGCCGCGCTTCGTCGTAGTTCTTGGTCTCGAAGTGCAGAAAGCCGAGCACGCTCAGCACCCGAATGTACCGCTCGTCCGACTCCGGTAGGACGTCCAAAACTCGCTTTGCCGCCCACTGCCCAACGTGGAAATCCGACGCGTACGTCGCCAAGAAGCAAGCGTTCGTGGCGATCAAAATCTCGTCGTCCGACTTCACTTCCGAGTGCTCCAGCGCGACCGTCAGGATCGAGAGCAGAGTCTTGGCGTGGGCCCAGTTGTCGATGTTGCTCGACTCCTTCGCCAGCAAGGCCATCGCCTCTGGGCTGTTCGAACGGATGTTCGACTCCACCATCCGCGCCAGCAACGCCAATTCGTTTTTCGTCTCAAAAAGCTCCGGCGCGGGCACCTGCTCGATCTGCCCTTGCTGCACCCGCTGGATCAGGCGACGAACCGGTTTGGGAATCTCCGTTTGCGGCGGCAGGTCGGAAAGAAGCTGTTCCACCAGCTTGCTGGCGTTGTAGCCGCTCCCCGTCCGCGACTGCAATCGAATCGTCTTCTGAAGCAGCTCGTAGTCGAGCGGCGACCGCACGATCAGCGTGTTCAGTACGCCTAGGCACTCCTCGATCTTCCCGACCGACTCCAGCGCATCCGCCAGCCGAAGCCCCAACTCGTGCGACCGAATCGCGAAGTTCTTGCGCTCCTCCACCACCCAGTCGTTGTCCCACCCGTCCAATAGCGTATGGTCGAGGATCTGCCACTCCGCCCATAACTTTTCGACGGACTCGGTGAGGTGCGGAGCGAAGGCGTACTGCCGGTGCAGCGCCTCGGCTCGGTCCAGGTCACTCTCCACCAGTTGGCGGTTGATGGCCAGATTTTCCGAGTACTTCAGCAAAACGTCGTGCGGACTCAGGGACTCTCGCACCCGTTGGGTCGCCTTGCGCAGGTTCGTCCGCGCCACCTTCTGGTCGGTACCGGGCCAAATCGTCTCCGCTAGCTCCTCGCGCGGCACCCACCGATTGCGATGGATCGCCAGATACGCCACCACTTCCGCCGCCGAACGCGCGGCGAAAGAAACAGGGCTCTCGGATGCGCACGAAAACTCACCCATCAATTGAAGATGGATTCGCGCGTCTTGAACCCCTTGGAGAGAGAGCGGTACCACTGGCAGTCAGTCCGTTTATGGCACAAAGCGGTCCAATTAGGCCCGCAAAACGAAGATCGTTAACCTCATTCTTACCCCATTCTATGGTTGCTCACCCCGATTTAGGGATAATGGGACTCAGGATATGACGACGACGCGACTAGAGGCGTTTACCGATGCGGTCATCGCGATCATTCTCACCATCATGGTGCTCGAAATCCACGCGCCCCACACCGCCGACCTCAGGGCCCTCTGTGAGCAGTATCCGACCTTCCTCAGCTACATCCTCAGCTTCATTTTCCTCGGCATCTATTGGAACAACCACCACCACATGCTGCACAGCGTCAAGCACGTCTCCGGCGCGGTGCTGTGGGCCAACCTGCACCTGCTGTTTTGGCTGTCGCTGGTGCCGTTCGTCACGTCGTGGATGGGCGAAACCCACTTCTCCAACGCCGCCGTATTCGCCTACGGCGTCATCCTGCTCTGCTCGGCTATCGCCTACTTCATCCTCACGCTATGCCTGATCAAGGCCAACGGCAAAGACTCCGCCGTCGCCGCCGCCCTCGGGAGCGATTTCAAAGGCAAAGTCTCCATTGTCATCTACTCGGTTGGACTCGCCGCCGCGTTCTGGCAACCGCTGGTCTCGGGTCTGGCTTACGTTTCGGTGGCCCTGATTTGGCTGATACCCGATCGGCGATTCGAGCATCACCACGTTCAAAAGTAGCTACGCCGCCTGAAGCTGTTCGCGCAGGCTACGGTGCCAGGCCACCCAACCCCAAATCGCCAAAAGGAAGAAGACAAAGTACAAAATCGCCGTGGCGTGTAGACCGCGCCAGATGTACAGCGGAACGTAGATGCCGTCGATCAGCACCCACAACGCCCAGTTTTCGTAGACTTTGCGGTTCAGCAGAACCTGGGTCACCACCGAGCCCGACGTCAGCAGGCCGTCCCAGAACGGGGCCGCGTCTTTCGCGCTCACGAGGTACGGGTAGTACGCCGCCGTCCCCAGCCCGATGGCCGCCAGGACCGGAATCCAGTAGACCGGCTTCAGGCGGTTGACCTTCAGCTTCTCCTCGCGGCCCTTGCCCTTCTGCCAAGACATCCAGCCGTGAATCGATAGCACGAAGTACAGAACCTGCAGGTCCCGGTCGGCGAAGAAGCTCGCCTGATGAAAAACGTAGGCGTAGATCGCCACGCACAGCATCCACGTGGGCCACGAAAGAATGTGCTCGATCGTTTGCAGATAGACCGCCACCGCGCCGATGACGAACGCCCAAACCTCGGGCCACCCCGAGCTATCTGGCCAATGGAGCTTGCAGAACACGCCGACGGCCGTACTCACCACGAGCACGAGCGCGAGTTCGACAAACTTGATCGGCCTCTGCATTTTCGATTGGGAGAGTACCTAGAAGAGCCTGCCGCACGGCAATTGTAAATTTGAAGAGGGAGGTCGGACGATTTGGAGATCCTATAGTTTCACGTCAAGAGGGGCAAACAATGTTCGGAAAAGCTACCGAGTCGCAGGCACTATAATGGGAGGAAATGAACCGCCGCACTATCTGCTGGATTCTCTACATCGGGGGCTGTGCCATCGTGTTCGGTTCATACATTCGGGTCGTGTCGGCCGGAGTGGGTTGGATCGGATGGGTTGTCGGTATGATCGGATGGGCCCTGTGGCCACGAGCACCCAAGGCCCCTCCTCAGCAAGCGCCGCCCGCGAATTTCGACTACTCAAAACCGCCCCCTTCCAGCGATGACCAACCTTGACCGTTTCCGCCCCTGGTTTTGGGCCGCCACCGCCTACAACGCGGTTTGGGGTGCCATCGCGGGCTTCTTTCCCAACGCCATATTCGCCTGGCTCGGCCTGCCGCCGCCTCACGAGCCGTGGCTCTTCCAGTGCATTGGCATGATCGTCGGCGTCTACGCCCTCGGCTACGCGCTCGTCGCCCTCGATCCGGTTCGGTACGGCGTGTTTGCTTGGCTCGGCATCATCGGCAAAGTGCTTGGCCCCATAGGCTTTCTGCTGGGGGCGCTCCAAGGCCAGATTCCGTGGCGATTCGGCTGGATCAACGTCACCAACGACCTCATCTGGCTCCCGGCGTTCTGCCTCTTCGCCTACCGGCATTATAAGGCGGGATATTTGTTGAAGGTGTAGTGCCGAGTGCTTGGTACGTGGTGCACTGTGCTCTGTGCTCTGTGCTCTGTGCTCTGTGCTCTGTGCTCTCCGCACTTAGCACTTAGCACTTAGCACTTAGCACTAGCGAAGCGAGCCCTGTTATCGGCTCTCTACCTTATGGCTTTCGGTTAGTCTTCCTCCCCACCGCTTCGCCATGTCTTGGCTCAGCGACTCCCCCCGGGGAGTAGCGTGGCTAGTAGGCTCGACAGGAGTCGATGCCAAATCGCATTTTTATTGTTAATGCCTGAGTTTTGGAAGGCTGAATGGTGTCGTGACTCGACCTCGATTTCTGAATAACTACGCTACTCCCTGGGGGGAGTCGTTGAGAGGCACGAAGTGTCTCGAAACGGTGAGGAGGATTGATAGATGAGTAATCCTGCTCCAGACTCTGCCATCACGTAGTGTATCCGGCAACACCCACCGTCCAGGAACGACCTCGGAGAGGTCGCAGACCTTAGCCCGGGGTGCTTGCACCCCGGGATTTATCCGAAAACAGTCAAAGTCCAAGGAGTCCCGAGAATCGGGACGACCCGGGCGAAGCCCTTCTTGGCGGGCGATCCCGATTCCGCTTTGCTCCATTTCCCTCTCTTCGCTCGGCGGGAACTTCGTGACGCCCACCCTCCAACGAGGCGAGACAAGTCTCGCTAGTGAAAGCGCGGACAAGTCCGCGCACTCCAAATCGGCCGACCTCCCTCGCCCTAGCGACGGCGAGCCCTGCTCTCTGCTTTCTGCCTTCTGCCTTCTGCACTCTGCACTAGCGAAGCACGCCCTGACCAAATTCACCCCGCCGACTCAAACGCCGTCTTGATCCACCCAAACAACTCGTCGTCGACCTCGCCTGCGTCGGAAACCTTCACCTTGTACTGGCACATGCCGCCCGCCGGTTGTTCGACCAAACGCTCCGTCCCCGGAACGCCTTTCATGTTCAATCCGACCTCCACTCGCGTATTCGTCGCCGGACCGATCATCGCAAACTGCTTCTTGCGCCGCAACGCCACGTACCCCTTCTTCGGATGCACCTCGAACTCGCCGAACCCGTCGATCGTCGCCATCAGCTTCTCGTGGATCGGCCGCAATGCCGCCTTTGCACCCGTGTAGATGTCATCCAAAACGTCCCCCGCCGCCGGAGTCTCGTCCTTCTTCAGGAAATGCAGAGCCAGCGCATTGGCATCGCCGTGCCCTAACCCAAACTCGGTCTTGGCAAAATCCCGAAGCTGGCCGTGCTTCTCCAAGCCCGTCTTGCTCAGGGCATCAAAAAGCTCCGCTAAAGACTTTCCCGTCTTTTTTTGAATGTTGTCGAGCTGTTTCTGAATCGCGGCGTTGAGGTCCATTTCGCACTAGTATAGCGGAACCCCGTCGCCACCGCTATTCAGGCATTTCTCCATCAGAGCTCAGCAGAAAGACGGGTGAAAGGAACGCGCGCCCTGTTTCTGCTCTCTGCTCTCTGCGTTCTGGCTAAAGGAGTCTGTCGCCAATCCGCCGTTCCCGATGTCGCTTGGCTCCACCAAGTAAAGACGTCTGCTTGCCTGCAGGCCGAGGGACGAGGACGAAGGAGGGCGAAGCTGGGATTTACCATTGTTGGTAGGTATGCACTCGCCGGCTCCCCGTGGAGCAGCGTGGTTAGTCGGCTCGTCCGAAGCTTTTTCATCTATCCCCCGGTTCAATCCTCATTCCTCGGATTTCACCGGCCCCTTCCTCAAGGGGCATCTTGGGCAGTTCGCGCGACTTCGAATTGCGAATAACTACGCTTCTTTCCGGGGAGGGTCTGAAATGAATCCTGCCACAAAGGCAGGATTCATGCGGAAGCTGAGCCCTGGACCTCCGCACGCAGCGACACCTATTCTCCTAGAAACGACCTCGGAGAGGTCGCAGACCTTAGCCGGGCGGTCGGAGCGACCGAAGGAAGCGTAGACCCCCGGAACAGCCAGTTGGCGCCAGAGTCCGAGGAGTCCCGAGAATCGGGACGACCCGGGCGAAGCCCCTCCTTTGGCTCGCCTGCTTGGCGGGCGAGACGCCCACCCTCCCAACCGCGCGAGACAAGTCTCGCGGACCAAAGCGCGGACAAGTCTACGCACTCCAAATCGCCTGACCTCCCTTGCCCTAGCGATGCGAGCCCTTGCGAAGCACGCCCTTGCGAAGCACGCCCTCCGCACTCTGCACGCAGCACTCAGCACTCCGCACTAGCGTCAGCGTGCCCTAGCCGGGCGGTAAACTATCAGCTTCTCAATGCTACGCGCCGGAAATGTAGGTCTGCCCAACGTCGGAAAATCGACGCTCTTCAACGCCGTTGTGGCAAATGCGCAAGCGCAGGCCGCCAACTTCCCCTTCTGCACCATCGAGCCGAACGTCGGCATCGTCAGTGTGCCGGACTCCCGCTTGGAAGTCCTCGCCAAGATCAGCGGTTCGGAAAACATCCTCCCCGCCCGCGTCGAATTCGTCGACATCGCCGGTCTGGTCAAGGGCGCGAGCAAGGGTGAAGGGCTCGGCAACCAGTTCCTCGCCAATATCCGCGAGGTCGACGCCATCGTCCACGTGGTCCGATGCTTCGAAAACGACGACATTATCCACGTCGCCGGTTCCGTCGATCCCCTCCGCGATATCGAAATCATCAACATCGAGCTGACCTTGTCCGACATGGCCCAGGTCGAGCGGCGCATCGAGCGCGCTCGCAAGGACGCCAAGACCAGCAAGACCGCCGTTCACGAGGTCTCCGCGCTGGAAAAGATTCAGCCCGTCCTCGAAGCTGGCGGCTCGGCCCGCTCGGTCAAACTCACCGAGGATGAAGCCGCCGCCGTCAAACCGCTCGGACTCCTCACCGGCAAACCGGTCATCTACGCCGCCAACGTCAGCGAAGCCGACCTCGCCACCGGCAACAAATGGGTTGACCAGATCCGCGAGTTCGCCGCCAAAGAAGGTTCGCAAGTCATCGTCATTTCTGCTCAGGTCGAGTCGGAACTGGTCGAACTCGACGAAGCCGACCGCGACGAATTCCTCAAGGCGCTTGGAGTCGAAGAAGGCGGCCTGAAGTCGCTCATCCGCGCCACCTACGACCTCCTTGGCCTGCAAACCTACTTCACCACCGGCCCGAAAGAAACCCGCGCCTGGACCATCACCAAGGGCATGACCGCCCCGCAGGCGGCAGGCGTCATCCACACGGATTTCGAGCGCGGCTTCATCCGCGCCCAAACGGTCGCCTACAAGGACCTCGTCGAGTGTGGCTCGGAAAAGGCCGCCAAAGAAAAGGGACTGGTCCGAAGCGAGGGTAAGGAGTACGTCGTCCAAGAGGGCGACGTGATGCTGTTCCTCTTTAACGTCTAAGCGTGCCCGGCTCGAAATCGTAGCGGTAAATCGGCTCCAGCACGTCCGGCGTCTTGATCGTCACGAGCTCGTCGATAATGCCCGTGCCGAGGTCGTACACCCAGCCGTGCAGGACCGGGAACCCGTTCTCGGCCCAGCTTTTCTGCACGATGCTCGTCTCCGCCAAATTCGTCACCTGCTCGATCGTGTTCCACTCGACCAGGCGGCGGAACCTCGCCTCTTCGTCCTCGATCGCGTCGAGTTCGGCCCGGTGGATTCGATACACGTCCTTGATATGCCGGAGCCATTTGTTGATGAGCCCGAGGTTGCGGTTCGTCAGCGCATTCATCACGCCTCCGCACCCGTAGTGCCCGCACACGATGACGTGTTTCACCTTCAGTACTTCCACCGCGTACTGAAGCACGCTCAGCATGTTGAAGTCGGTATGGATCACTTGGTTGGCGATATTGCGATGCACGAACAACTCGCCCGGCATCGTGCCGGTGATCTCCTCGGCCGGAACCCGGCTGTCGGCGCACCCGATCCAAAGGTATTCGGGCTGTTGCCCATCAACGAGTCGCTGGAAGAAATCGGGGTCCGCCCCGAGCTTTTCCGCCACCCACACCTTATTCGCTTCCAAAAGCCTCAAGTGGCTATCCATTGGTTCGGGTCACCCTCATCATGTCCACACTTCAGACTACCGTATCCGGGCCACCTCGACCGGTAAACTGATGGGCATGAACTTTGGGACATTCGACTATCGTCTCCCTGTCAACGAACCCGTATTGAGCTACGCCCCCGGCTCCAAGGAAAAGGAAACGCTGAAAGCCGTCCTCGCCGAGCTGAAGGGCCAAAAGGCCGACGTGCCCATGTACATCGGCGGCGACGAGGTTCGAACCGGGAAATTGGTCGAAATGCACCCGCCCCACGAGACCAGCCACCTGCTCGGCCACTTCCACGCGGGTGACGGAACCCATGTCCACCAGGCCGTCGAAGCCGCCCTCGCCGCACGCGAAGAGTGGTCGAACACCAGTTGGGAGAACCGCGCCGCCATCTTCCTGCGCGCCGCCGACCTTATCGCCACCAAGTACCGCCCGTACATGAACGGCACCACGATGCTCGGCCAAAGCAAGAACGCCTACCAAGCCGAGATCGATAGCGCCTGCGAAATCATCGACTTCCTGCGGTTCAACGTCCACTACCTCGACCAGATTTACCGTCAGCAGCCGATGAGCGTTTCCGGCCTCCACAACCGCCTGGAATACCGCCCGCTCGAGGGCTTCGTGCTCGCGGTCACGCCGTTCAACTTCACCGCCATCGGCGGCAACCTGCCGACCGCCCCCGCCATGTGTGGCAACGTGGTGGTTTGGAAGCCGGCCAACACGCAGGTCTATTCTGCCCAGATGTTCATGCGCATCCTCAAGGAAGCCGGTCTGCCCGACGGCGTCATCAACCTCGTGTACGTTGATGGTCCGACCGTCGGCGAGGTTTGCTTCAACCATCGCGACTTCGCCGGGGTCCATTTCACCGGCTCCACCGGCGTCTTCAACCGCATGTGGCAACAGATCGGCGCGGCGCTCGCCACCAATAAGTACAAGTCGTACCCGCGCATCGTTGGCGAAACCGGCGGCAAGGACTTCGTCATCGCCCACCCCTCGGCCGATGTCGATGTCGTCGTTACCGCCCTGCTTCGGGGCGCGTTCGAGTTCCAAGGCCAAAAGTGCTCTGCCGCCTCGCGATGCTACATCCCGTCCAACATCGCCGACGAGGTCAAATCCAAGCTCGTCGCCGGGGTCCAGTCGTTCAAGATGGGCACCGTCGAGGACTTCACCAACTTCGTCAACGCCGTCATCGACGAGAAGAGCTTCGATAGCATCGCCCGCTACATCGACCAGGCTAAGGCCGATGGCCAGAAGATTTTGGTCGGCGGCGGTCACGACAAGTCGAAGGGCTACTTCATCGAGCCGACCGTCATCGAGACCAGCGACGCCAAGTACACCACCATGTGCGAGGAGATTTTCGGCCCGGTCCTCACGCTCTACGTCTACGACGAATCGAAGTGGGACGAAACGCTGACGCTGATCGACGAGACCTCGCCCTACGCGCTCACCGGCGCGGTCATCTCCCAAGATCGCTACGCCATCGAGCAGGCCACGAAGGCCCTGCGCAACTGCGCGGGCAACTTCTACATCAACGATAAGCCGACCGGCGCGGTCGTCGGCCAACAGCCCTTCGGCGGCGCTCGCGCGAGCGGCACCAATGATAAGGCAGGCTCGGCCTTGAACCTCTATCGCTGGCTCTCCGCTCGGACGATCAAGGAAACATTCGTCCCGCCGACGGACTACAAGTACCCGTTCTTGGGCGAAAAGTAGACCAAGCCTGTTAGCGGTCCTCGACGAGGGGGCGGGCTCGCACCATCAAGGAGATGTTCGACCCGCCAACCGATTACAAGTAACCATTCTTTGGTGGAATGTATGCGTGGGCGAAACTCTGCACAGGCCTGTTAACTACGCTCCGCCCCTTGGGAGGTGTCGCCCCGATCAATCCATCTCGTTCCGAAAAATGATCGGGGCGACGGAGAGGGGCCATGGCCAACCAATCCACGGCACCATACAACGCTTCATCGACCATCGCTCAACCTCTGACCAACGCAGGGCTGAAGGCAGAACCAAGAAAAGTCCGAGGAGTCTCGTGCATCGGGACGACCCCGCCATTATAGTGGTGACAAAAGGTTCAGAGGCTCCCATGGCGAACTAAGACCGCCTGTCGTTCGTCTGAACCAATATGGTCCTCGCTAACATTGGCTTGCTCGTGCTCGCGAGCAAGCCGAAGATCGAAACGCTCTTCTTCCTCACCACCGATTGCCCGATCTCCCAGCGATACACCCCCGAAATCAAGCGCATCATGAAGGACTACGCCAAGGCGTCCGACTTCAAGCTGGTGTACGAGGACTCCGGCGTCGAGTTCGATGTCGTGACCAAACATCAAACCGACTACAAAATCCCCGGCACCTTCTCGCTGGACAAGGATCACGATCAGGCCAAGAAGCTGAAGGTCACCGTTGTGCCCACCGCCGTCGTGGTCGATGACAAAGGAAACGTGCTGTACTTTGGCCGCATCGACGACTCCTACGGTCGCGATTTTCAATGGCATCCAACCAAAGAAAGAGACCTTCGCAACGCTCTCCAGGCAATCCAGAAAGGCGAGAAGGTCCCGGTCAATAAGACGAAAGTGATCGGCTGTACGATCAGCTTTTAGCATGCCGCTTGTGGAGCGAGTGCCAGGAAAACGAGTCTCAGAAAGGGCTTCGCCCTTGCGCAGCACGCCCTTTGCCCCGCCTTCTGTGCTCAGTGCAAAGTGCTCAGTGCCTTTCGCTAGTCGCAAAACTCTCGTACTTGCCCAATAGCCACGCTCCTCCACTGAGGGGAGGTGGCGTCCCGTCCATTCCCTCAAGGATTCTCTTGAACCGATGGACGGGACGACGGAGGGGGGGGAGGCCTGCCTCATTCGTCGAACCTGACCGACAACCGAGATGCCCCTTTGGCGAGAAAGGAACAGGGCGACACCGGGACGGGGGATAGACGACACCACCCCGTCGGTAGTACCCCTAGTCCGCGACCTGAGTCACGGTTAGCTTATAATCGTAACCAGTCTGGTTCGACGCTTGCGAAATGCGATCCTGCAGCACTTTCGTCTCGCCAGGCTTGATCCGAATCATCGTATCCAACCGCGGAATCTCGCGATCAGAGTCGTTCATCACGTCGGAAACCGAGACATTTAACACGTAGCTTCCATCGCTCTGAATGCCCGAATGGATCGTAAATCGGCGGTACTTGTTCTCGCCCGAGACCGGGTTCGTCGTCATCATCGTCATCCCGTCGAACCCGGACAGTGTCACCGATTCCAGACTGCTATACGGCGAAGGTTGAGTCGTCTTCGAAATCCCATCCGTGCTCCAATCAAACCGAAACTTCACTTCCTTCAGGCCCTTGAGGTCTTGGACAAATGCCCCGCCACCCCCGAGCCCACCTGGATTTGCTTGGCCCTGATCTTGCCCAAGCGCGGGCAGGTGAAGAGCGCCCAAAAGACCAACAAAACCGACGAACGTATAGACCCACGATCTCATGCAGTGTTAACGCATAAGCAGGGGCCAGTATTTACAAAGTCGCTAAAGATCTTCTTCGCGCTTAAAGTTTCGGTGCATGGTCTGAATTCGCCGAATCGTGCCCGTCTTCGAGCGCATCAGAATCGACTCGGTCAGCGCGTAGTCGCGTCGATATCGCACGCCGCGAAGCATGTCTCCGCCCGTGATGCCCGTCGCGCAGAACTGCACGTGCCCCGACGCCAGGTCCGTGGTGTGCAAAAGCCGGTCCACGTCACCGCCGAACATCCCTTGCGCCCGTTCCCGCTCGGACTCATTCGACCAAACAAATCTCGCCTGCATCTCGCCGCCGTAGCACAGCGCCGCCGCCGCCGAAATGACGCCTTCCGGTGCCCCGCCAATGCCCATCAGCGCGTCGACGCCCGAGTCGGGATCAAGCGCAGCCAACGCCACGCTGAGGTCGCCGTCGGTGATGAGGTGAACCCGCGCGCCGGTGTCGCGAATGTCGCGAATGAGGTCGTGGTGGCGTGGTCGATCAAGAATGCCGATCGTCAATTCGTCGATCCGCTTACCCAGGCATTTGCTCATCATCGTGGCATTGACCCGAGGCGGAACCGTGAGGTCGATGGCCCCTTTGCACTCCGGCCCAACCACGATTTTGTCCATGTAGCAGTCCGGCGCGTGGAGCAGATGCCCCTCGCCCTTGATGCACCCGGCCAGGACCGCGATAGCGTTCGGCATGCCGTTGGCGCAAAGGTTCGTTCCCTCTAGCGGGTCCACGGCGATTTCGACCTGCGGCCCCTCGCCAGAGCCCACGCGCTCGCCGATATACAGCATCGGCGCTTCGTCCATTTCGCCTTCGCCGATGACGATGGTGCCGTCGATGTCGAGTTCATTGAGGGCGCTCCGCATGCCCTTGCAGGCGGCATCGTCGGCTTCTTCTTTGAGGCCTTTGCCAACCCAGCGAGCGGAGAGGAGAGCGGCGCGTTCGGTCACGCGCAAAAAGTCGAGGTGGGGGCTTTTGTGTTTTACGGTCACGGCTTTGTGATCCTTCAAATCGATTGCTTCGACGCTGAAGCTGCTCATAGTTTACTTGTCGGCACAGATTTCGTGCCGACGAGGTCCCGATCCCATTTGTCTCGCCGAAATGCGTCACCTAGAGTCGAGGTTTGACGTCCGCGCGTTTGATTCTGCATGAACCAAGGCCCTATTCTGCGACCCACATTGGGGTCGTTTCGATCGGTGATCCCTTCCCAGACCTTTCTCCCATGGGCACCGATACCTCCCGAAATTCGCACTCTTCGAGCCCCAGGCGCGCTTAGGGATATTCGCCTACTTTGAATTCCTGACCGCGAAGTGGTCACAGAGCTTAGCCCCGGGTGCCTGCACCCGGGGTGGACAATCATCCAGATTTCGACCCCGAAGCGGGTCGCAGATTCTGAAACTTACCTCTAAAGTCCGAGGACTGAGCAAACTCCTTAGATCCCGATGGAGCAAAGCGATATCGGGACGGGGGATAGGAAACTAAGATCCGGCGCTCCAGAATCAGTGACCAATGCAGGGCTGAAGGCCCGTTCTAACCTAGCCCAGCCCAACGGGCTGGGTAGAAGATCGAGGCAAGAAAAGTCCGAGGAGTCCCGTGTATCGGGACGACCCGGGCGAAGCCCTTCTTGGCGGGCGAAGCTGGGATTTACCAGTGATGGTAGGTGAGCATTCAGCCTCCTCCCCACCGCTTCACTGCGTTCAGCGACTCCCCCCGGGGAGTAGCTTGGTTAGTAGGCTCGACAGGAGTCGGTGCCAAATCGCCATTTTGCAATAGTCCGTGTATGGTGATGTACCGACCAGACTTCGAATTCCGAATAACTACGCTACTTCCCAGGGGGAGTCGCTGAGCCGACCTTAGGCGGAGCGGTGGGGAGGAGTCATTCGGTAGCCGAACGAAGTATCGACCCGACTTCGCTTTCCGAATAGCCACGCTACTTCCTGGGGAGGGTCCACAATGGAGCCTGCCACAAAGGCAGGATTCATGTGGAGTCGTTGAGAGGCACGAAGTGTCGCGAAACGGTGGGGAGGACTCATTGGCGGGCGTAACGCCCACCCTCCAAATGGCGAGACAAGTCTCGCGTGTAAAAGCGCGGACAAGTCCACGCACTCCAAATCGCCTGACCTCCCTCGCCCTTGCGCTCGCACTCAGGTCTCCCTACGTGTCCAGGAACGACCTCGGAGAGGTCGCAGACCTATCCCCGGGGTGCTTGCACCCCGGGGATAGTCCCGTATCAGCAAAAGGTCCGAGGAGTCCCGAGTATCGGGACGACCCGGGCGAAGCCCTCCTTGGCGGGCGAGACGCTCACCCCCCCAACCTCGCGAGACAAGTCTCGCGGACAAGAGCGCGGACAAGTCCGCGCACTCCACATGGTCCGCCCTCCATTGCCCTGCTTTCTGTGCTCTGTGCTCTGCGCACTATGCCCTTTGCCCTCCAACCAGCCTTCCGCAACAAACCGCTACGCCGACGCCAAAACCGCCGCGCCGGTCACGATGCCCAGCTTCTCGCCTGCCTCCGAACCATTAAAGTTCTCATCCTCCAACTCGATGCTGACCGCGCCCTGATACCCCGCCTTCTGGAGAATCTCGAACACCGTCACCCAAGGCGTCACGCCGTGGCCAGGAATCGTGTACCGCCAAACCGAATTGCCGAAATCGTGCCCCTTGCAGAACGTCGCCGGTTGCTCGGTTCCGTAGTTGTAAAGCGCTTCCTGGTCCACAAAACAGTCCTTACCGTGGATATGAAACACGCGGTTCGGAAACTCCTTCAGGAACCGAATCGGGTCGACGCCCATGCGAATCAGGTGCGACGGATCGAAGTTGATTCCGATCGCGTCCGAGGTGTCCTTCAGGCACGCACGATAGCCCTCCGGCGTACAGCAAAGCGCGCCCGGCCCCGGCCATCCCTCGATCACCAGCTTGCCCTTGTTCGCCTCCAAAATCTTCGCCAGCTTCTCCAGCGAGTTCATCATGTAGCCGAAGTTCTCGCTCCTCGGCTTCGACGGGTCCTTGGGCAGCATCACGGCAAAATAGTTCTGCACGCCAAATTCGGCGCACTCCGCGATGAACTTCTCGTTCGCCTCCAGCGAAGCCTTCTGATGCGACGAATCCTCCGAAATCAGCCCGTGCCAGTCCTGCAGGTCGGCGGTCCCGACGCGGATACCGTTCTCCTTCAGAATCGGAAGGTGCGGCACACACTTGCCGCCCATATCGATCACGCCGATATTCTGCGACTTGGCCCACGCGACCATACCGTCGATATCCTTGAACCACTCGGTCCAACCTTGCCGAAAACCAATGGGAAATCCGCCCGCTTTTGTGACTAGCATCCCGATGACTTTACCGCTCGCAAAGGGTCTAGTGGTCTTTCGGATTCACTAATTTTGCACTCTTAATCACCGGCGGCTTGACCGGACGATCGTCCTTCGGCCCGATCTCCACGCTCGCGATCTTCAGCACCACGTCCTTGCCCCGCACCAACTGCCCGTACGTCACGTATCGGCCGTCCAAATGCTGAGTCGCCTCCCGCGAGAGCGCCACGTAGAACTGGCTCCCGTTCGTGTTCGGGTCGGTCGACCGCGCCATCCCCAGCACGCCAAAATCGTGCGGCAACGGCGACTTCTCCAGGATGAAGCTGTACCCCGGCGAGCCCGAGCCAGTCCCCGTCGGGTCGCCCGCCTGGATCACAAACATCTTGCCCGTTTTCGGGTGCTTCTGCACGATGCGATGGAAGATGATGTCGCGATAGAACCCGCCCTGCACCAACTGCAAAAAGTTCCAAACCGTGTTCGGCGCGCAGTCTGGCCGCATCTTGAATTCGACCTCGCCAAAGTCCGTCACCAAAACTACATTCTGGTCCACCCAACACCGAATTCCCGCGTACGTGTTGTCTTCGTCCGGCGTCCATTTCGGGTTCTTCGTCTCCGGGTCGAGCGTGCAGACCGGCGGATTCACCATCGGCTGAAGCACCAGCGAAGGCCCCGCCGACTTCCCGTCCGCCTTCAACTGCAGGTACAAAACCTCGGCCCGCTTGTCCTTCCACAAGGTCGGCAACGCCTTGGCCAAATCGACCTTCCCGCCCTTCACGTCCACTTCCTGGACCGTTTCGTTTTTCTCCAGTCGATACAACCGAAGCGTCAGCTTCTTCGCGCCCCGAGGACCGGTCAGCGTCACCGGAAACGTGCGCCCAATGCCGTTATAGGTGAATTGCGGCTGGATGGGAAAGTTCGATGCGGCGGCAAGGGAGAAAAGGACGGCGGAAGCGACCAGACTCATGCAAGCATTTTATCCAGCCTCGCGCAAAAACACCCACGGCTGGCCGACTTTCTTCTCGATCACGCTGTCGCGCACCACCACCCATTCGCCCGGGTCGAGCCCGATTCCAAGCTGAACCTTGGTCGTGAAATACGTCTTGCGGAGCCGAAGCTCGTGGTGGCCGACGAAGTGGTCGTAGTCCACGATTCCATCTAGAACCCCGACCCCATTCTCGCCATCTAACCGAAAATCGCCCGCCAGCGCCGCGCCCGCCCGCAGTCCGCACCACACGCCTCCCCGCTCGATGAACGCGGGAAAGACACGTCGGCACCACTCGGGTCCCAACCGCTTCAAGAAGAGATTCGCGTCGCCATCCGGCACCCAAACCCCGCGCGCTTCCGATAGCATCTTGGCCACTTCGGCCCGCCGATCGGAAGAAAACGTTGTGTCCGAGACGACCGTCATATGGTCGAATCCCTTGTCCGCCAACTGGCGATCCATCCCGTCCGGCTTTGCCTCCGCCTGCTCAAACACCAGCACTGGAGCATGACGCCCACCAATCTGTTCGGCAAAGGAGTCGAAAACCGCCGAAGGAGCAATCGCGTCGCCCACCAGGACCGCCGCCCCATGCTTCACAAAAGTCGAAGCAAGCAGCAGAGAAGCGAGCACGGCCCTACCCGATGAACATCAGCGGGTCGCCGGGGTTGACGACTTGACCGCTTTCGGCCGTGACCTTGCGAACGATCCCGCTCACGGTCGAATGAATCTCGTTGAAAACCTTCATCGCCTCGATCAGGCCCACCACCTGACCTGCCGTCACGGTGTCGCCTTCCTTCACATAAGGCGGCGAACTCGGGCTGGACGAACCGTAGTAAATGCCCGTCATCGGGCTCGAAATCGGGGTTCCGGCTTGGACCGGCACCGGTTCGGCGGCTGGCGCGGCGTCGACCTCGGCATCCTCAGCCATCGGAGCGGCGGCCACCACGTTCTGGCTCGCCACCGTCACCACCTTCGGCGCCGACTTTCGAAGCGAAATCTTTAACCCTTCGGTCTCAAGGGTGGCCTCGGTGAGCTTATATTCCGTGATGAGCTTGGCCAGCTCATCCATCTGTTTCTTAACGCGTTCGCTCAAGTCCCTCTATTATGCCTTAAGCGCCACATAAGTGCCACGGAAGAGCGCGACCTCTTCCCCTTGGCACAGCACAGAAACCTTCAGTTCGATCCTCGCCGATCCGCGTCGATCGTAAGTCTGCGAGAACGCTTTGATCTCCGCTTCGCCAGGGGCGCGAAGCTCCGCCGTAAAGTCGTCCTCGACCGGCGCAAGATACTGCATGTGGCTTTCGCTGATCACCAGCTTGGGGGTCAGCTTTCGCTCCCGCATGAAAACGTGAATCCAGGTCCAACCCGCCAGCGTCGCCACTGCCGCGATCGACCCGCCAAACGCCGTTCCGTGGTGGTTGATGTTGGGTTCGAGCGGACATTCGAGCAGCACTCGCTCGGGACTCGCGAACCGAACTCGGAGTCCGAGGGCCTTCGTCAGGGGGATGCTGTCGTGAAGGTATCGCTCGATTTGGGCTTCCATTACGCTAGACGATGATAGCACTTTTGCCCGGCCATCGCCCCTTCGAAATGGAGGTGTTCTTGGGGTGGCAAGCCGCCGCTCGTCTCATGGAGATAACGCGGCTGTTCTCCCCGATCTTAGATTCTGAATAGCCTCGATGCACCTTGGGGAGGGTCCGCAAGGGATCCTGCCACAAAGGCAGGATTCATGTGGAGTCGCTGAGCCAAGACTTGGCGAAGCAGTGGGGAGGAAGACTAACTGAAAGCCGCAAGCCGCAAGCCTTTCGTAAAACGAGGCTATCCCTTGGCGAAGGGAAATGGAGCAAAGCGACATCGGGACGGTGGATAGAGGGCCAAGCAAAACTCGGCGCTCCATCCACCAACGCCCAAACTTTGACCAATGCAGGGCTGAAGGCCCGTTCTAACCTAGCCCAGCCCAACGGGCTGGGTAGAAGATCGAGGCAAGAAAGTCCGAGGAGTCCCTAGTATCGGGACGACCCCGCCATTATGGCGGTCACAAAAGGTCATCCACCCCGTCGCTTCGCGCCACCCCTACAAGCTTTGGAGGGGAGATGGTTTTTACGCGAGCAACTCCCTTTCAACCGTCAGAACCTCTGATTACAGATTCATGCGTTGGCCGTAAGCCTCGGCGCTGAGGTAGCGGCATGGGGTCGTCCCGATACTCGGGACGGTGGGGAGGATTCACTGATGGGCTCTCGGTCCTCGACCTCCGCACACGGCGACACCTATTTGTCCAGGAACGACCTCGGAGAGGTCGCAGACCTTAGCCCGGGGTGCTTGCACCCCGGGAATTGTCCCGTATCAGCAAAAGGTCCGAGGAGTCCCGAGTATCGGGACGACCCGGGCGAAGCCCTTCTTGGCGGGCGTGACGCCCACCCTCCAATTCCGCGAGACAAGTCTCGCCAACGAAAGCGCGGACAAGTCCATGCACTCCACATCGACCGACCTCCCTTGCCCTGACAATGCGCGCCTGCATTCTGCTCTCTGCCTTCTGCTTTCTGCGCTCTGTGCTCTATGCACTCCGCACTCCGCACTCTATGCCCTTGCCCTAGCGAAGCGAGCCCTCGCCGGGCACCAAACCAGCCATCCGAATCGCCCGACGCTCACTCCATTTCGGCTTGCTCGGAACATCGCCTCGCAACGCTTCCAACGCATCCCGAATCGACAGAACGACGTTCACCACCTCCCAAAGTCCCAGCAGAATCCACGTCGCCAGCGACTTGACCAACAGCGCCACCCAGTTGATTTTCGAAAGGTCGAATCCGTCCGCCATCGATTCGCGAATCGAGTAGACCGAATACGCCAGCGAGGCCACGATCAGCAGGCCGATCACCACCGTCGCCACCACCTGCTCGATCAAGGCCCGAAAAGCGTGAAACTTCACATAGGGCGACCTCGCGGCCACCACCAAGCCCACGATCGGACCCATGTAGGGAAAGAAGATCGCCGCCACGTTGACCGCGGCCGCCAGTACCCTTTCTCGTTGCGGAATCGGTTGCATGTGTGTACGCACAAGATACTCGCATGCCTCGTACGGCGTTGCGAGTCCCATTCATCGCCCAATCTCAGCTAGGCTCGTCCAGCCCATAATCCGAAGGACCAACTCTCGCCACGCCATTCAACTTGACCCACGGACGAATTGACCTCGGAGAGGTCGCAGACCTTAGCCGGGCGGTCGGAGCGACCAAAGGAAGCGTAGACCCCCGGAACAGCCGGAATCAGTCAAAGTCCAAGGAGTCCTGAGAATCGGGACGACCTGGCGAAGCCTGCCGAAGCGAGGAACAAGCGAAGGCCGGTCGTTACGACCGCAAAAAAAGTTGTAGGTGAGGGTTAACATCGACAAGAGCAATCCAACCATCAACTCGGGGTAGGATTCACCCCATCCGAAGCGCGCTCAAGACCTACCGCCTGAACTCCTTCCTCAACGGACTGCTCTTTTCCGCCGCCTGGACCATCCACACCGTCTTCCACATCAAAAACATCGGATTCGGCCCGTTCATGGTCGTCTTCATGGGCACTCTCTACGAGCTCTCCATCATGCTCTTCGAGGTCCCCACCGGCATCGTCGCCGACCTCGTCAGCCGCCGCCTCAGCGTCGCAATCGGATGGTTCATCGTCGGCATCGCGTTCTTCATCCAGGGCGCATTCCCGGTGGTCGGGGTCGTCATCGCGGCCCAAATCATCCTCGGCATTGGCGACACCTTCACCAGCGGTGCCCACGACGCCTGGGTCGCCGACGAACTCCCTTTCAGCGAACCCAACCTCACCGCCGGACAAGCCTTCTTCCTCGGCCAGCGCGCCTCGTTTTGGGGTCGCATGGTCGGCCCGCTCCTCGCCCTTGGTCTTTCGCTCTACGGGCTCCCCACCGTCCTCTTGGTCACCGGCCTCGGCTTCTTCGCCTTTGCCATTGGCGCGCGGTTCTGGATGACCGAGCGCGGGTTTCACCGCTCCGATCAGGAGCGCCATTTCTGGGCCACCTTCCGCGAGGGCTGGAGCCTCGTTCGCGTCTCCCGCGCCCTTTTTCTCGTCCTCCTCGTCAGCGTCTTCTACGGCTTCGCGTCCGAGGGTTTTGACCGACTTTGGAATAAGATTTTCCTCGAAGCGTTCGCCCTCCCGCACGTCGGGCCGTTCGACGACACCTTCTGGTGGTCGATGCTCGGCATCGTCACCCAACTCGGCGGCATGGGCCTCAACATCGGCCTCAGCAAGGTCCTCGACACGACCTCCGCTACGTCCATCACCCGGGCTCTGATCGTCCTCACCAGCGTCCTCATCTTCTCCATCCTCGGCTTCGCGCTCACCACCTCGTTCGTGCTGGCCGTGTGCCTCTATGTCGTCAGCCGGTCTATCCGCCGCATCCTCGACACCCTGCTCACGACCTGGACCAACCTTTATGCCCCCGCCCGAACCCGCGCCACCATCCTCTCCTTCTCGTCCCAAGCCCATAGCCTGGGCGAAATCGGCGGCGGCCCCATCATGGGCGGCATCGGACAAAAGATATCGACCACGATGGCCGTGGTCACCGCTGGCCTCCTCCTCATCCCCACTTTGCCGGTGCTCTTCACCGCAAAAAAGCACAGCATAAGCGACGAGGCCAGTCAGTAAAGCCCATTGAAGGAGGTCAGGCGATTTGGAGTGCGTGGACTTGTCCGCGCTTTCGGAGGGTGGCCGTCCCGTGGGCGGTTCGTTGAACGGAAAAGCCCGGAATCACACCCTCAGTGCCGAGGCTTACGGCAAACCCATGAACCTGTAATCAGAGGTTCTGAGGGTTGAAAGGGAGTTGCTCGCGTAGCATCGAAACGAGGCCAAAACCATCTCCCCTCCAAAGCTTGGAGGGGTGGCGCGAAGCGACGGGGTGGATGAGACGCAATTCGCCGACTAACCGACAGAACCCATGCCAGGGTGGCACTGGTAACGACCCTGCGACCCTGTCGCTGGGAGTTACCAGTGATTGAGAAAGCCTCTGATGACCTCTTGTCACCGCCATAATGGCAGGGTCGTCCCGATACTCGTGACTCCTCGGACTTTCCGCTGATACGGGACAATTCCCGGGGTGCAAGCACCCCGGGCTAAGGTCTGCGACCTCTCCGAGGTCGTTCCCGTCTGGTAAGGGGTACTTGAAGCAGAGTGTTGGACATAGAGCAGGGCAAGGGCGTGCTACGCAAGGGCTCGCTTCGCTAGGGCGAGGGAGGTCGGCCCATTTTGAGTGCGTGGACTTGTCCGCGCTTTATGGGGCGAGACTTGTCTCGCGAGGTTTGGAGAGTGGGCGTCACGCCCGCCAATGAATCCTCCCCACCGTTTCGCGACACTTCGTGCCTCTCAACGACTCCCCCCGTGGAGTAGCGTGGTTATTCGGAATTCGAAGTCTGGTCGCTACATCACCATACACGGACTATTGCAAAATGGCGATTTGGCACCGACTCCTGTCGAGCCTACTAACCAAGCTACTCCACGGGGGGAGTCGCTGAACGCAGTGAAGCGGTGGGGAGGAGGCTGAATGCTCACCTACCATCACTGGTAAATACCAGCTTCGCCCGCGTCGTCCCAATTCTCGGGACGCCCCCGCCATTATGGCAGTCACAAAAGGTCATCCACCCCGTCGCTTCGCGCCACCCCTACAAGCTTTGGAGGGGAGATGGTTTTGACCCTGCTTCGGTGCTACGCGAGCAGCTCCCTTTCAACCCTCAAAACCTCTGTTTACAAATTCAACAATATGACCAGAGCCTCGGCACTGGGGTAGCGGAAGCCCTTCTTGGTGGGCGTCACGAAGTTCCCGCCGAGCAAGGCGAGGGATATGACGCAAAGCGGGTGAGGTCAGTAACAGAAGCGCCACCCCTACACCCGCGACAACTGATCCCTCAGCGCCTGAACCGCGAGCTCAAAATCCCCTTTCCAATCCGTAATCCCGATATTGATATCCCCCGCCTTCTCGATCACCGACCCCGCAAAAATCGCCACTTTCTTGTTCATCGATCGCGCCAGCGACACCACTCGCCCCGGCGCCTTCCCCATCGACGACTGACGATCAAAACACCCTTCGCCGGTCAAAACCACGTCGGCCCACTGCATCTTCAGTTCCAAATCGCTCAGGTCCGCGATCAACTCGAAACCCGACCCCGCCGACGCACTGCCCGTCATCGCAAAGCCCGCCGGAATGCCGCCCGCCGCCCCCGCGCCGGGAAAGTCGATGTTCAGCTTCAGAATCTTATACGCGTGGAGCCACAGGTTCGAGAGCCCTTTTTCCAGCTCCAACGTCTGGTCGGCGGAAGCCCCTTTCTGCGGAGCAAAAACCGGCGCCGAGCCCAGATCGCCCAGCAGATTGTTGCCCACGTCGGTCATCAAATTGACGTGCGCCGAGAGCGATGGCCCCGGCAGGATGCGGTGAATATTGATCAGATTTCCGCCGCCCGGCGCGACCTCCCGATTGTATTGGTCGGGAAACCGCCATCCCAAAGCCTGAAGCGCCCCCACCCCGCCGTCGGTACAGGCCGTCCCGCCGACACCGACGTAAATGTCCTCCGCCCCCTGGTGCATCGCCGTCAGCACCAACTGGCCCAGCCCAAAGCTCGTCGCCTCCATCGGCCGCAGTTGCCCGCCCAACAGCGCCAACCCGCACGCCTGCGCCGCCTCGATGTACGCGATCTTGTTGCTCACATCCCACAGCCACTGCGCCTGAACCTTCGAACCAAAGATCGGCCCCGTGACCTCCGACTGCATGAGCTGCAGTTCCTGGATCTGAAAATGGATGCAGTCGATGAACCCATCGCCTCCGTCCGAAAGCGGCACCGCCTGAATTTCGAAGTTGCCGTACAGCGCCTTCGCCAGGCGCATCGCCACGTCGCGGGCCGTCATCGTGCCCTTGAAGGCGTTGGGTGCGATCAGAACTTTTGGCGGCATCGTCCTCCCAGTTTCCCACGCCGGAGAACGGCTATGATTACTTTAAGGATGAAAAGTATATTGGCGGTTGGCTTCGGCGCGATGATCGGCGCAATGCTGAGATTCCTGATCCTCGACAACTTCAAGGCCACGGCCCCCTGGACGGTCGCCTTCATCAACATCACCGGCAGTTTCGCCCTCGGCTTCCTCACCGGATTTCTCACCGGCCGAATCCACCGCGACGACACCTGGCGATTGTTCCTTGGCACCGGCCTAATGGGCGGCTACACAACCTACTCCACCTTCTCTATGGACGTCGTACACCAACTTCAAGAGAAGCAAGTCGTGCCGGCCATCGCCAACGTCACCATCCAGACCGTCGGCAGTATCGCCCTTTGTGCGGTGGGTTTTGTCTTGGGTCGAAAGCTAAATCCTGCACCAGCCTCGTAGATTTACCGATCATAATTCTTAACGATGGACGTCGCGGTTCTGGGTGCGGGTAGTTGGGGCACTTCGCTCGCAATTCTCATGGCGAGAAATGGGTTGGAGGTCACCCTGTTCGGGCGCGACCACGCCGAAATCACCGTCATGCGCCACACGCATGAGAACATGAAGTACCTGCCGGGCTTCGCGTTCCCCAAAGAGCTGAAGGTCGACGAATTCAAGAACTATCAGGGCGCACCCGTTGCCTACCTCGCCGTCCCGAGTAGCGCCGTGCGAGAAGTCCTCGCCGAGCTCCAGGGCGAAACCCCCATCGTCATCGTGGCCACCAAGGGCCTGGAGACCTCGACCGGCATGGTCGTCACTGCGATCGTCGAACAATGCCTGCCGAACGCCGCCCTCGGCGTCATCAGCGGGCCCAATCTCGCCGTCGAAATCGTCCAGGGCATCCCCACCGCCGCCATCGCGGCCAGCAAGGACCCCAAAATCGCCGACCGCATCCGCGCTAACCTAATGTGCCCGTCGTTCCGCGTCTACGCCAGCGAAGACGTCGTCGGAGTCGAGATCGCCGGGGCTCTCAAGAACGTTTTGGCCATTGGCGGCGGAATCTCGGACGGACTCGGCTTTGGTGACAACACCAAGGGCGCTCTGCTCGCACGCGGCCTCAAGGAAATGATCACCTATGGCATGGCCCACGGCGGCAAGCTCGAAACCTTCCTCGGCATCGCGGGGGTCGGCGACCTCTTCGCCACCGCCGTCTCCAAGCTCAGTCGCAACTACCGGCTCGGCTACGCCCTCGGCACCGGCCACCATATTTCCGAAGCTCTGCAAACCCTCGGCCAGGTCGCCGAAGGCGTCAACACCTCCGAAGCCGTCGCCCATGTGGCTCGGCACGAGGGCATCCAAATCCCCGTCTTCGAAACCATCGACTCCGTCATCCGCGAAAAAATCGCCCCCAAGGCCGCCGTCGGATTGCTGATGGAGCGCTTCACCCGCGAAGAAGGCTTGGATTTCGGAAGAAGTTCTACGTAGCCGCTAGGTCGTCGGCAATTTTCTGTAGACAACTGAAGTCGGCAATTCGAGGACGATGAAGGAATTCTTGGGAGAAATCATCATATTCTTGATGAAGGTGCCATCGTAGTGGCCGATCACTGTCTCGGCTCCACTCTCCAAACTACGTAGGACGATGTCCGAGGGCTTGGCAGGATTAGCCGAGTTATCCGTTCTCGTAAACGCCATCAGGCGACCATCCAAAGATATCGCGCATGGATTTCCCAAATTGAATGCTAGGTCACTAACATCCTCAATGACGACATGGCCGTCGACCAGTCTGCCAAAGCAAATTCCTGTTTTGCTGCTCGAATTGGTCCAAGAAAAGATGAGCCGCTTATCGAAACAAACCCCAAGCATTGACACTATCCAACGGTAATCTGACAAAGAGTCAACGGGAAGTGTCGTATTGTCATCTTGAGAGTCACTTTCCAACACTTCGATCTTGGATCGTGAGCCATCTGATGTGAAGTACGGGTTGATGAATTCGTGGATAGGCTCCCAATAAAGCCCTTTGTACTGCCAGGGATGGTCCAGCTCGGCAACCTTCAAATTGCCGTCCAAAGACATCTTGAAAGGACCGCAATCGCTGTCAAACAGGTTTGCCAAGTGACCCGGGATTATGTATCGGCTAGGCAGAAATGGCGAGGCAGGGTAGCTTTCGTCACAATCCCATTTCGACTCTATAGACCCATTCAGATCGACTTTCAAGAGATTCCTGCCGATACCCTTACACTGACGATCTCCACCCTGACCTCCGTAAAAGGCGGTTATGCCAACGTCATCAATTGGACCAGTAGTCGAAATTCCAGTCGGACGAACAATCACCGAATTTCGATGTGCCACGAGTTCATGATCCGAAACGAAAGTCACGCTCGCCGCCGTATTCGACAAGGGCGCTAGCGATTGAAATCCTCTCGGCATCTTGGCTTGTGCCTCGTAGAGACTCAAACTCTCAGACGCATTCGCCTTGGCCGATCCATATTCAACGAGAATCAATATCACAGCGGAAGCGACCAGACTCAATAAAACCTTTCCGCTTCGTTGCATCTGAGAATTCTAACACGGAATCTGGTGTTCTGGTCAGCTTTATGGTTGAGCCAACAATGAGAATCTTGCCAATAAAGTACACTTTAAGGACGTAGAAATACGAAAGCGGACGTGTAGCTGGTGCTGCCAGGAGGACGGACGCGGAAGTGCAATATGTCTGAAAAGGTTCTCGACGAATCAACCGCTCTGCTTGAGCAATTTGCCAATCGCGACTACGAACACGGCTGGGCCACCGACCTGGAAACCGAGACCATCGAGCCGGGCCTCAACGAGGACACCGTCCGCCGCATCAGCGCCAAAAAGAACGAGCCCGAATGGCTGCTCGAATGGCGACTGAAGGCCTACAAGCACTTCCTGACCATGAAGGCCCCCAAGTGGCCGAACGTCACCTACACCCAGCCCGATCTCCAGGCGATTTCCTACTATTCCGCGCCGAAAAAGAAGCCGGTGCTCAACTCGCTCGAGGAGGCTGACCCCGAAATCCTGAAGACGTTCGTAAAACTCGGAATCCCGGTCGAGGAGCAGAAGGTCCTCCTCAACGTCAAGGGCGCTTCGGCCTCTGCCGCCGATGCTCGTCAAACCACCCTGGCCGACCTCGAAGGCAAGGTCGCCGTGGATGCCGTTTTCGACTCCGTTTCCGTCGTCACCACCTTCAAAGAGAAGCTCGCCGAACTCGGAATCATCTTCAGTTCCATCAGCGAAGCCGTCCACGAGCACCCCGAACTCGTGCAAAAGCACCTCGGCTCGGTCGTGCCGTACAGCGACAACTACTACGCGACCCTCAACTCAGCTGTCTTCTCCGACGGCTCGTTCGTGTACATCCCCAAGGGCGTTCGCTGTCCGATGGAGCTCTCCACGTACTTCCGCATCAACGCCGAAAACACAGGCCAGTTCGAGCGCACGCTGATCATCTGCGAAGAGGGCGGCTACGTCTCCTACCTCGAAGGTTGTACCGCGCCGATGCGCGATGAAAACCAGCTTCACGCCGCGGTCGTCGAGCTCGTCGCGAACGGCGACAAGGCCACGATCAAGTACAGCACCGTCCAAAACTGGTATCCCGGCGACCCCAAAACCGGCGTCGGCGGCATCTACAACTTCGTCACCAAGCGCGGCATCTGCAACGGCGTGGCTAGCAAAATTACCTGGACGCAGGTCGAAACCGGCTCGGCGATCACCTGGAAATACCCCAGCGTCATCCTCAAGGGCGACGATTCGATCGGCGAGTTTTACAGCGTGGCCCTCACCGCCGGCAAGCAACAGGCCGATACCGGCACCAAGATGATCCACATCGGCAAGCGAACCAAGTCGACCATTGTCGCCAAGGGCATCTCGGCCGGTAACGGGCAGAACACGTATCGCGGATTGGTGAAGATCAACCCCGGCGCGGACCAGGCTCGAAATTACTCGCAGTGCGACTCGATGCTGATGGGCGACCGATGCGGCGCGCACACCTTCCCGTATATCGAGGTGAAGAATCCGACCGCGACGGTCGAGCACGAGGCGTCGACCTCCAAGATCGGCGAAGACCAAATCTTCTACTGCAACCAGCGCGGAATCCCGACCGAAGACGCCGTAAACATGATCGTCAGCGGGTTCTGCAAAGACGTCTTCCGCGAACTGCCGATGGAATTCGCGGTCGAAGCGCAGAAGCTCTTGGGTGTGAGCCTCGAAGGCTCCGTCGGCTAGCTTTCGCGTTTGTTCTTCTTGGACGAGGAAGGTTTTGGGCGGCCCGTAAAAAGCCCGTTCGCCGTCGTCTGATACCCAGCCCTGACGGGCTGGACTAAGGGTAGCTCGCTCCTTTGGAGCTTTTGGTCATGGAGCGCTGAGTGGCACTGGTAAAGACCTCTGCTTGTCTGCCGAAGGAGGGCGAAGCTGGGACTTACCAGTGTAACCGTCTATTTGAAGTCTGTCGTCTATCTCCCGTCCCGATGTCGCTTTGCTCCACCTCATGCAAACGTGCCTTTGAGGCACCTTTGCACAAGGGCTCTTCCTTCGGCGGGATCTAAGGAGTTCATTTCATTCACCGACTCCACATGAATCCTGGCCAGGGAGTAGCGTAGTAAATCGGAATTCTAAGTCGGGTCGATACTTTGTTCGGCTACCGAATGACTCCTCCCCACCGCTTCGCCATGTCTTGGCTCAGCGACTCCCCCTGTGGAGTAGCGTAGTTACTAGGCTTGAAGTGAGTTCATACCAATTCGCCATTTTGTAAAAGTCCGAATTTGCAGGCTGAAATGTTCACCACCCCACCCCCGATGTCCGAATAGCCACGCTACTCCACGGGGGGAGTCGTTGAGAGGCACGAAGTGTCTCGAAACGGTGGGGAGGAAGACTAGCCGAAAGCCTTTCGTAAAACGAGGCTATCCTTTGGCGAAGGGAAATGGAGCGTGGTGACATCGGGAGGTGGGGA
>WGMG01000005.1 GCA_016125185.1 Armatimonadota bacterium
ACCTTCCACCACCCGAGCGTCCTCGGGAGGACCATCACAAAGAGTTTAAGACACGAGCCCGGGGTGCTTGCACCCCGGGATTTATCCGAAAACAGTCAAAGTCCGAGGAGTCCCGAGAGTCGGGACGACCCGGGCGAAGCTGGGACTTACCAGTGATGGTAGGTGAGCATTCAGCCTCCTCCCCACCGCTTCACTGCGTTCAGCGACTCCCCCTGGGAAGTAGCGTGGTTACAAGGCTTGAATTGAGTTGATCCCAATTCGCCATTTTGCAATAGTCCGTGTATGGTGATGTACCGACCAGACTTCGAATTCCGAATATCCACGCTACTCCACGGGGGGAGTCGCTGAGCCGACCTTAGGCGAAGCGGTGGGGAGGATTCATTGGCGGGCGTGACGCCCACCTTCCAACGCGGCGAGACAAGTCTCGCAGGATAGAGCGCGGACAAGTCCGCGCACTCAACATCACCTGACCTCCCTCGCCCTAGCGAAGCGAGCCCTTGTGCCAGCATTCATCCCGGAGTCTCCCAAGGGAGCAGCGTGGTTACGGGGCCTGAATGAAATTCATACCAACTCGCATCCGTTGCCAGAGCTTGAAATGGTTAGCTCAAGCTGGGATCACTGATGACTGCCAACCTTGATCGCCGCTTGCGCCGCCGCCATCAATATTGGAGTGAGGACCAAGTACACAAGCCCCATCGCTAAAGCATAAAAGAGCCGGCCGTAAGAAAACCGCAGACCGTCTCGAAGGTCCTCCCAGACCGTTAAGCCGTAGCCAATCGCGAGGATAAGGAGGGTTGCGACCATGACGACGTACGCCCCTCGTCCATATGAATTGCCAAAATTCAAAACAAATGGCAACAGGAATGAAACGACCATCAGCGCTCGGCCAAGCGTCAAACGGGGCCGAAATTCTACATTGGTCGGTTCACCGTCAATTCGCATTGGCCTACGCCAGCAAGTCTTGCACGACGTGGCCATGCACGTCCGTCAGCCGGAAATCGCGTCCCTGATACCGGTACGTCAGCTTCGTGTGATCGATGCCCAATAGATGAAGCATCGTCGCGTTCATATCGTGGATATGCACCGCGCCGGGCGTGAAGTCGTCCACCGACGGATTGATGACCTTTCCATCGTTGTCCACAATGTTGTAGCCGTAGTCGTCGGTGTGGCCGTACGAGATGCCCGGCTTGACGCCGCCGCCCGCCATCCAGCGGGTGAAGCATCGCGGGTGGTGGTCGCGGCCGTAATTCTCGTGGGAAAGCGGCCCCTGACAATAAATCGTCCGCCCGAATTCGCCGCCCCAAACCACCAGCGTGTCGTCCAGCATCCCCAGGCGCTTGAGGTCTTTGACCAACGCGGCGCTCGCCTGATCCACGTCTTTACACTGCGACGGAAGGTCGTTGGCCAGGTTCCCGTGCTGGTCCCATCCGCGATGGAAAATCTGAATAAACCGCACGCCTCGCTCCGCCAAACGCCGCGCCAGCAGGCAGTTCGCGGCAAACGTGCCGGGCATCTTCGAGTCGGACCCGTACAGGTCGAAGACCTCCTGCGGCTCATGGGAAAGGTCCATCAGTTCGGGCACGCTCGACTGCATGCGGTACGCCATCTCGTACTGCGAGATGCGCGCGGCGATCTCCGGGTCGCCAAAATGGTCTAACTGCAGGTGGTTCAACTTCGACACATCGTCGAGCATCGACCGGCGCGTGTCGCGATCCACCCCGTTCGGGTCGCTGAGGTACAGCACCGGGTCGCCCGACGACCGCAGGCTGACGCCCTGATACTCGCTCGGCAGGAAGCCAGTTCCCCACAGCCGCGCGAACAGCGCCTGGTCCACCTTGCCGCTCGACACCTTGCTGTGGAGCACCACGTAGGTCGGCAGGTCCTCGTTCATGCTCCCCAGGCCGTAGCTCACCCACGCGCCGAGGCTGGGCCGACCCGGAAGCTGACTCCCCGTCTGAATGTACGTCACCGCCGGATCGTGGTTGATCGCCTCGGTCCACATCGTCTTGATCACGCACAGTTCGCTCGCGATCGACGCCGTATGGGGCAACAGTTCCGACACCCAAAGACCCTCGCCCTGATTGTCATACTTTTGGAACTTAAACTTCGACGGAGCGACTGGAAAACGCGCCTGTCCGCTGGTCATCGTCGTAATGCGTTGGCCGTTGCGGATATGGTCGGGAAGGTCCTTGTCGTACTCCTCGTTCATCTTCGGCTTATAGTCGAAGAGGTCCAACTGGCTCGGGCCGCCGTTCATGAACAGCATGATCACGCGCTTGGCTTTCGGCGCAAAGTTTGGCATGCCGGGTAGACCCGGTCGTGGCTTGCCCATGTGGAACTGCGGTTGACCTTGTTGCCCAAACGCCTCGGCCGCCGCCAGCGCCAAGCCCATTCCACTTCCGCGCAGGAGCGTGTGCAGGGCCGCCGAGCCGACGCCCATCGCCGTCCGCCCGAAGAGTTCCCTTCGGGTCATCATCAATTCGTACTCGCGGATTGGGTCCATATGGCTTCTAGTGTTGGGTCAAAAACTCGTCGAGGTTGAAGATCGTGTTGGCGATCATGGTCCAGGCCGCCACGTCGCTCTTGGGCAAGCCCGGCGCCTGCGGGGCAAGGCCAGAGGAGCAGAGCTTTTCGGCGTCCGCCGGATTGGCTTGGTACATCTGCTCGTAGCGCTTGGCCGACTGGAGCAAAATCTGGCTTTCCACCTTCGACGGCTCGCGTCCGAGCGCCCATTGATAGGCAAACTTGAGCCGTTCGTCGTCGGTCTTCTTCGTCTTCACGATCCGCTCGCCAAACACCCTTGCCGACTCGACAAATGCAGGCTCGTTCATCGCCGTTAGCGCCTGGAGCGGCGTGTTGGTTCGTTGGCGACGCACCACGCACGCCTCCCGCTCGGGAGCGTCGAAATTCAGCATCATCGGGTGCGGCGACGTGCGCTTCCAGAAGAGGTAGAGGGTGCGCCGGTAGATGCCGCTGTCCGTATCCTGCGTGTAGTGCGCCGTCGTGCTGGAGTCGAACGCGACCTCTTCCCACAGGCCCGCCGGCTGGTACGGATGGAAGCCCCGCCCGCCCTCACGATTGACCAAAAGTCCGCTGACCTGCAACACCTGATCCCGCAGAACCTCGGCGTCGAGCCGGAAGCGCGGGCCGTGCGAAATAAGCCGGTTTTCGGGGTCGATCTTTTCCTTTTCGGCCGTCACCACCGACTGCTGTCGGAAGGCCGCGCTCGTCAAAATCAGCTTGTGGAGCTTCTTCAGCGAATATCCGCCCTCGATGAATTTCATCGTGAGATAGTCGAGCAATTCGTGGTGGCTGGGCCACTCGCCCTGGTTCCCAAAGTCCTCCGCCGTCTTCACGATGCCGGTGCCAAAGTGCTGTTGCCAAACCCGGTTCACGAACACGCGCATGGTCAGCGGATTGTTCTTATCCACCAGCCATTCGGCTAACCCAAGGCGGTTCAACGGTGCGCCGTCCGGCAGTTTGCCGAGCGCCTCGGGGATGCCTCGGTGGACCTCTTCGCCGCGCAAGTTATACTCGCCCCGGCGCAGAACATAAGCCGGACGGGGCTTATCCATCTCCTGCGCGATCAGGGTTCGCGGGATGGCGGCGTCGATTTTCATCTTTCGGTCGTTTGCCGCCAGGTACTGCTTGGACATCTCGGTCTTCGGACCGGATCGCAGGTACGTCTGCCGCGTGAACAGCGGATCGTTCTTTTGATGCGCCAGTTCGGCGGCGGTCTCGGTCGCGTTGCCGTAGTCGAACACCACGCCGTCGCCACCCAGCGCATTGGTGATCTTCACCACCAGCAGATTCGCACCCTTCTTCAGGTTGAGCTTTACTTCGTCCGTTGGAGTCTGGACGGTTCGTTGAACCTTGTTCGAGTGGACCAGGTCGCCATTCAGCCAAACTTTGATCCCGTCGTCGCTTCCAAAACGCATGGCCAGGGTCCGGTCTTGGTCTTCGGTGAGGGTCGTCCGCAAATAGTTGGAGGAGTTGTCGAGGCTCGCCAACGCGATGGCCGTCGCCCGGACCAGCTTGATCGGGCTCCACTTGTCCGGCTTCACGTCGGTGTCGAACGCCTCGTCGAAACTCTTGTGTCGGAAGGTCTGCGAGACCTCCCACGGGCCCATTTTCGGCGGGACGACGTAGTTCGCCTTCAGCCATTCCTCGGCGGTTTCCAGGCTGACGCCGTCCTCCAGCCGCTTCATTTCCGCCTTGGTGTCGTCCAGCGCCTTCGTCTCCTCCGGCGATGGCACGTACAAATTCGGCATCGGGTTGAGCTCGTTGCCATCTAGCGGCGCGTCCTTGGTCGAATTGAAGAAGGCGAAAAGCTGATAGTAGTTTTTCGTCGTAATCGGGTCGTATTTGTGGTCGTGGCACTTGGCGCATCCGACCGTCATCCCCAGGAACACGGTCGACATCGTATCGACCCGGTCCATCGTGTTTTTGACCAGAAACTCCTCTTCGATGGCGCCGCCCTCGTCGGTGGTCGGATTCATCCGCACGTAACCCGTTGCCACCAGCATGTCGCGCGTCGGGTTCGGCATCAGGTCACCCGCCAGTTGCCAGAGCGTGAATTTGTCGTACGGCATGTCCTCGTTGAAGGCGTTCACCACCCAGTCTCGGTAGGGGTACACCATCCGCTCGTTGTCGAGGTGCAGACCGTGGGTGTCGCCGTACCGAACCGCGTCGAGCCAGTACCGCGCCTGGTTTTCGCCGTACCGCGGGCTGGCCAACAGGCGATCCACCGCCCTGTCATAGGCGCCCGGCTTCTTGTCGCTCTCAAGTTGTTGAAGCTCCTCGGGCGTGGGCAAGAGGCCCGTCAACGATAGGCTTGCGCGGCGGAGTAAGGTGGCCGGATCGGCTTCCTTTTCCAGCTTCAGACCCTTCGGTTCCAGCTTTGCGAGTATGAAATTGTCGATCGGGTTTCGGACCTGATTCTTTGCCTTGACCTTCGGAATCTCGGGCATGACGGGCGGCACAAACGCCCAATGCTTTTCGTATTTCGCGCCCTGGTCGATCCATCGCCGGATGGTCTCGACCTGCTCCTTCGTCAGCGGCTCGACGCCCGAGTCTTTCGGCGGCATGGGGTCGTCGCCCCCGACCGCGATACGGGTCATGATCAGCGAATCTTTCGCGCTTCCCGACTTGATGACCCATTCGCCGTCTCGCTCGCGGGTCGCGTCCTTTTCGTCACTCAGGCGAAGGTTCGCCTTCACTTCCTTGCCGTCGGGTCCGTGGCACCGGAAGCAGTGCTCGCTGAGGATCGGGCGAATATCGCGATTGAAGTCGACCGCCTTAATCGTCTTCGTGGGTTTGCCCTTGTCTTGAGCCGGATTCGCCGCCAAGCCGTAGCCGAGGCAACCGGCTGCCGAGACGAACAAAATGAGGGAGCGGGCCTGCTTCATTGCAACCACCGTGATCTTACGCCGTTTTGAGGCAAAAAGAAAAGGCTTCCAACCTGAATTGGAAGCCTTTCGTCGAATCCCGGTAACTGGGGTTTAGCCTGCGGCTTTGGATGCGCTCGTCGGGTCGATCGAGATGCCGGGGCCCATCGAGGCGCTGACGGTGATCGTTTGAACGTACTTGCCCTTCGCGCTGGACGGCTTGGCTCGCAGAACCGCACCGAAACCGGCGAGGAAGTTCTCCTGAAGCTGAGCGTCGGTGAAGTTGACCTTACCGATCGAAAGGTGGACAACACCCTCCTTGTCGGCGCGGTACTCGATTCGGCTCGCGCTCTTGATTTCCTTGACCGCGTTGCCGATGGCGTTGGTGACGGTGCCGTTTCGCTTGTTCGGCGTTCGAGCGCCAAGCACGCGGCCAATCTTACCAAGCTGAGGGGCCATCTCTTCGGTGGCGAGAAGAACGTCGAACTTGAGGTCCTTGTCGCCGTTCTGAATTCGGGTGATGAGCTCTTCGGCTCCGACCACGTCGGCGCCTGCGCCCTCGGCTTCCTTGGCCAGGTCGCCCTTGGCGAGAACCGCAACGGCTCGCGACTTGCCCGTTCCGTGCGGAAGGGTGGTCAGACCGCGGACGTTCTGATCGCTCTTTCGCGGGTCGATGCCGAGTCGGATCGCGACGTCGACGGACTCCACGAACTTGGCGGTAGCCGTCTTCTTGACCTGGGTCAGAGCTTCTTCGATGGTGAGTAGGTTGTCTTTGTCAACCGTCGCCGCCAGCGCAAAGTAGCGCGGCGAGTGCTTTTCTTTCTTCTTATTCTTTCGCATGGTTCACCTGTGGTTCGCGCGGCCTGTTGGCCTCCCACTAAATTGCGAAGCAATATTGTACCTGAGAAATGGCTTTTAGCTTCTAGCCGCAAGCTTCTAGCTTGTGGCTTGTGGCTTGTGGCTTCTAGCTTGAGGCTATCTTCCTCCCCACCGGCTCGCTTCGTTCGCCATCCACATGAATCCTGCCTTTGTGGCAGGCTCCATTGCGGACCCTCCCCAGGGAGTAGCGTGGTCAATCGGAATTCGAAAGCGGGTTTGCATTAGCTTAAGTCAAGCCGACTAACCGAGATGCCCCTTGAGGAAGGGGCCGGTGAAATTCGAGGTACGAGGATTGAACCGGGGGATAGTTGATAGCTTCGCTTTGGGCCAAGCGCTTACCAGTGCCACCACTTAGCTTTTGCGAGCCTGACCATTAATGATCCTCCCCACGGCTTCACTGCGTTCAGCCACTCCACATGAATCCTCCCCACGACTTCACTACGTTCAGCGACTCCACATGAATCCTGCCTTTGTGGCAGGCTCCATTGCGGACCCTCCCCAGGGAGTAGCTTGGCTATTTGGAAATCGGGGGTGGGCGGTGAACATTTCTGCTTTCAAAATTCGGACTTTTACAAAATGGCGAATTGGTATGAACTTCATCCGAACCTAGTAACTACGCTGCTCCCTGGGGGGAGCCGGTGAGTCGGGCCGTAGGGCGAACCGGAGGGGAGGAGGTTGATCGCATCCGTTCTAGCGGACGTTTTTACCAGTGCCACCGCTGAGCTTTGGCGAGCTTGACCATTAATGATCCTCCCCACGACTTCACTGCGTTCAGCCACTCCACATGAATCCTCCCCACCGCTTCACTACGTTCAGCGACTCCCCCCAGGGAGTAGCTTGGCTATTCCGAAATCAGAGTCGGGCCGACTAGCAAAGATGCCCCTTAGCGAAGGGGCCGGTGAAATTCGAGGCACGAGGATTGAACCGGGGGATAGTTGATAGCTTCGTTTTGGGCCAAGCGCTTACCAGTGCCACGTCTGGCTATGGTGGGCAAGATGCCCACCCTCCCAATGGGATGGCCTCGACTTACAAGGGCTTGCAGCTAGAAGCTAGAAGCTCCCAGCCACTACTTCTTAGGCGGTTCCTCGGGCGGAGGCAGGTGCGGGTTCACCGGCGCCGGAGAGGAAACATTCACGTTAATCGGATTCGGGTTGCCGAGATTCTTGATCTTGTCCACCACGTCGATTCCGAAAACTTCCTTGGCCTGAGTCGCCATGTTCACGAGCGCGCCCATCTGGCTACCGCCTTTGCTTCCACCCGAGACGATCGTCAGTTGCTCGACCGGCGTTGTAGAGATCGAATCGCCGATCGCGCGAATCAACGGCTCTAGCTTCTGAGAAAGCATCATCTCTCGGGCGCTTGGGCCCGCGGCTTCCCACGCCTCCGCCATCGCTCGCAGGGCGTCGCCTCGCGCCTGGCCGTCGGCGATCAGGTTGGCATATTGCGCCTTCGCCTTGGCCTGAGCGGCCTCTGCCGAGGCCTTGGCTGGCTGGACCACTTCGGCATCCAGTTTGTTTCGGACCTGATCGTATCGCGCCGTCTGAACGTTGACTTCGGCCTTCGCCTTGGCCACTTCCGCCGCGACGACCGACAGTTCTTCGGCCACGACCGCCGCTCGTTGGGTGGTCGCATCGACGAGACGTTTTTCGGCGTCCGCCTTAGCGGTTTCGATTTGACCCTGGATAACGGCTCTCTGCTCCTGCTCGCGGTTCTCCGCCGACCGAATGATCGATTCGGCTTTGGCTTTGGCCTCGGCGATTCGTGCCGAGCTAATGACCTCAGCTCCTCGTTTTCGACCCATCGAGTCGAGGTACTTGACCTCATCGTGAACGTTCTGAATCTTGAGCGTATCGACCACGAGCCCGAGGGTCGTCATGTCGGTTTCAACCTCGTGGACCAGCCGCTCGGCAAAGAGAATCTTGTCCTCGTTCACCTGCTCCGGCGTCATCGTGCTGAGTACACCGCGCAGAGATCCCTCCAGCGTGGCCTTGGCGATGGCCATGATTTCTTCGCGCTGCTTGCCAAGAAAGCGCTCGATGGCGTTGTTCAGCACCGGCTCGTGTCCGGCGATCTTGACGTTGGCCACCCCTTGCACCGTCAGCGGTATTCCGCCTTTGCTATAGGCGTTGGACGCGCTCACGTCGATCGGCATGTTGGTCAGGTTGATCCGATCCACACGCTCCAGGAACGGGATTCGGATTCCCCGCCCGCCTTTCACCAGCCGATAGCCGTATTCCCGTGTGCCGTCCTTTCTTCGTCCGCCCGAGAAGATCAACACTTCGTTCGGCGCGCAAATATAGATCAGCGAGGGAAGGCTGAGGAGGAAAATCAGAATGAAGAAAATGATCACGCCAATGACGATTGCGGCTCCGGTCATTTCTTCACCTCCTTAGATTTCCTTTCCGAGGGTGTTTCGGGCTCTCCAGAGTTCGAGTCGGGGGCGGTGCCGTGGAGGATTTGGGGAACGTCGATTCCGACCGTATCCCGAACGCTGGCGAGGATCGCGTGGAAGATCGCCGGATAGGACGCAACGTAATTCGTCAGCGCTTGCCCATCGCCCGAATCCACGAGCTTGACGGTGCCGATTTTGACCTTCTTGACCGTGTCGGTGGTTGCCTTCAATATCTTCTCCAAGTCGTCCATCACCGCGATGTTCATCGCCGCTGGCCCCGCATCTCGCCACGCCGAATGGAGCGCTTCGAGAGCTTGTCCGGCGGCAAGGCCGCGCTCTCTCACACTCGCTGCATCGCCCTTTGCTGAGTACTCGCGGGCCACCTTTTCGGCTTCCGCGGGCAAAATCTCGTCGACCTTCAATCGAAGCGCCTCGACCTGGGATCGAATCTGCTGAAGCTCCTGCTCGGCCTTGGCTCGGGCCTCGCGGGCCGCCGCTTTCGTGGTTTCCTGTTCGGCCGTCACTTTGGCTTCCAAGTCCGCCTGAATGGTTCGAAGTTCGTTTCGCATTTTGGCGATGGCGGCGTCGGCGGTGGCTTCAGCGACTTTGGCTTTTGCCAATTCTTCGCTCTCAATTTTTTCTGCTTGCCGTTTGGCGTCCGATTCGGCGATTTCGGCGTCGCGGATGATATTGGCGATCGCTTCTCGTCCGATGGAGTCCAGGTAGTGGCTCTCATCGCTGACGTGCTGAATCTTGAACGTATCGAGGTGCAATCCGAGCTTCTTGAGGTCGAGCTCGGACTCATTGCTCAGCTCTTCGGCAAATTTCAGTCGATCCTCGTTGATCTGCTCCGGAGTGAGCCGAGCCAAAACACCCCGCAGGTGCCCTTCCAGCGTTTCCTTCGAGACCTTGCCGATGGCGGTTGGCGGCTGGCCGAGAAAACGTTCGATCGCGTTGCCCATCACCGCCGAATTGCTCGAGACCTTCACGTTCGCGACCGCCTCGACATTGAGCGCGATTCCGCCCTGAGAGTAAGCGCCGCGAATCGAAATCGGAACCTCGAACGTGTTCAGGTTCATTCGGTCCACCCGCTCCAAAATCGGCACTCGCCAGCCTCGCCCTCCGAACACCACTCGGAAACCGCGAATTGAACCATCAGGCTGTTTGTGGCGGCGACCCGAGAAGATGAGGGCTTCGTTCGGCGGGCAGATATAGAGCAACGACCGCAGAAAGATGTAGAAAACGAGGAACGCGACGATGAGAAAGACCGCAAGATACAGCCCCGACAGAACCTCGGCGGGCATCGTCCCTCCCCCCACTTGAGAAAAAGTATAGAAAATGTTCATTGTCTTTAGCTTAGGACCTCGTCCTGAGAAATCACTTCCAGGGTGTCGCCTTCGACACCAACAACGATCACCGGCGAACCCGGCATGATCTCGGCAGTTGGACTGCTCGCCTTTGCGAAGATCTCGAGTACTTCGTCTTGACGGTTCAGTCGAACCTTACCCCGCGATTCCGGTCGGATCGGCACCGTGACGCTCCCGGTATGCCCCAAAAGGCTCTCCAACCGGTAGTCGCTGGTCGTCTCGGCCCGCCGAAGCAGGTACCGCGTGGCCGTACTGACCACCAGGCCCGTGAGAGCGCCGGTCACGATCGCCAACACGAGCGTATTGGGCACGCTCGCCAACGTGCAGAGGATGCCCGCCAACCCGAAGCTCCCCAGACCGTAGATCCAGAAGCGCGGGCTGAGAAATGGTATCCAAATCGGATTCTCCCCGTCGACCGTGTCGTGGTCGCCGAAGGAATGATCAAGATTGCCGGCTACGAGCCCAAAGACCAGGATCGCGATTCCAACTAGGAAAGCGGCTACGTAAATGGCAACCATTCATCAAATAGTACGACTTTTGGCCTAACAGGTTGCGAAGAATCTGGGACCTATCGCTTAGCGACCTCCCAGAAGAGGTAGTCGGTATCGACCGTCTCCCCGCCCAATTCGTCGACGAGCAGCGCCACCTGTCCCCGATGGTAGAACGCGTGGCCAACCAACTGCGTCAACTGAGTCTCGATCCGCAAGATGTAGTGCGTCCCGTCTCCGCCCTGAAACTCAAAGTTTTTCGGCAAGTCCTCGTCCTTCAACCGCTCCAAATATTCCGTCCATTGACGCTCGATTCGCTGGTATCGCGGACGCAAACCGCCAAGCTCAAAGTGATCGACAAACCAATCGGTTTGGTTCTCGCCGTCCGAATCCATCCGGTCCAGCCAGTTCTCGCGGCAGGCGGCCAAGTGCGCGGCGAGGCAGACGGCGCGGACAAAACGAGGGTCCTCGTGCCGTTCGAACGGCACCGACTCGATCATTTCGATCATTCGGAGATTGGCGGCCTTCTCGTGCTCGTACCAATGGCGAAAACGGTCGATCATGCCGACCATTTTACATAAAATGTAGAAAAATGTCTACCTTATTATTTTCGTGGATAGGCGTTGGTTGAAAATGTTCTCTCCACATCGGTTTGTGCCCCGTGGCTAATCCGTCATTCCGAAAGCTTGTCGTCTATCCCTCGGTTCGATTCTCTCACCGATCCCTTCGCCAAGGGATAGCCTTGTTTGACCGAGGCATTCGTCTTCTAGTCCTGCCCGCCGGCTCGCTTCTCTCGCCTTCCACATGAATCCTCCCCACCGCTTCACTACGTTCAGCGACTCCCCCCAGGGAGTAGCTTGGCTATTTGGAAATCGGGGGTGGGCGGTGAACATTTCAGCCTCAAGAGTCAGGCTCAAACAAAGTAGGTGAGTAGGTATCAACTCACTTCAAGCCTAGTAACTACGCTGCTCCCTGGGGAGGGTCCGCATGAATCCTGCCACAACGGCAGGATTCATGTGGAGCCGGTGAGTCGGGCTGTAGGGCGAACCGGAGGGGAGGAGGCTGATCAGTCACCTACCAACAATGGTAAATCCCAGCTTCGCCTTCCTTCGTCCTCCTACTTCGGACTTCGGCCGACAAGCACGCGTCTTTGCCAACTTTGGTGGGCAGGATGCCCACCTTCCCAGTGGGCTGACCTCCCTTTGACTTCGACATGAATCCTGCCTTTGCGGCAGGCTCCATTGCGGACCCTCCCTGTGGAGTAGCGTGGTTCTTCGGAAATCGATGGTGAGGCGGTGTGCCGTTCAGTCTCCGATCTGGCATCAACTCGAATCGGGCCGACAACCCTAGATGCTCCTTGAGGAAGGAGCCGGTGAATGAAATGAACCGGGGGATAGGCGGCTGCCTCGTCTTTGGTCCAACCACTTACCTGGACCACCCATTTCCAGCCTAGCAACCAAGCCGACGACGACTAGTCGCCGTATTCAACGTCGACCACGAAGGGCGCTCGCTTCTTCTCCAGGAACGCGGAAATCCCCGCCTGGCCCTCGTCGCTCACGCGGGCTTCGGCCAGCCGCCGCGCCGTCTCTTCCGCCGTCAGCGGAGCATCGTTCACCAACCGCTTAGCCCCCGCCACCGCTTGCGGACCCGAGCCCAGAATCGCCCGGACCTTCGTGTTGACCGCCGCCGACATACCCGCCGACGGAACGACTTCCTGCACCAAACCGATGTGCATCGCCCGCTGAGCCGTGAACACTTCGCCCGTGGCAAACAGCGCCCGCGAGTGGCCCTTGCCGATCTTGTCGATCACGAATGGCGAGATCGTCGCCGGAATTAGCCCCAGCTTCACTTCGGTGAAACCGAACTTCGCGTCTTCGGTCGAAATCGCGATGTCGCACGCCGCCACCAAGCCGCTTCCGCCGCCCAGCGCCGCTCCGTGCACGCTCGCAATCGTCACCGCCGCGCAGTCGCGAATCGCGGAAAACATCTTCGAAATCCGCATCGCATCGCCCACGTTTTGCTCCTCGGTATAGCTGGCCGCCTTACGCATCCACTCCAGATCGCCGCCCGCGCAGAAGCTCGGACCGGCGCCCGAAATCACCACGGCCCGAATCTCGGGCGAAATTGTTGAGAAAAGTTGATACAGGGCGTCGATGAGTTCGTCGTTGAGAGCATTTCGCACGTCTGGACGATTCAGCTTCACGTGGAGGACGGCCCCCTCGCGATCAACTTTGAGCATGGCATCATAATACTTGGTTGTCGTTGGAAAGAATAGAGACAAATGAATATCGCGTGAGCCGCTCCCAACTGGTGTATTGGAGCGCCAACGAGTACGTGCGGCGGTTCTGGCCCGCGTTCATCGCCTTCCCCGTTTCGGGCATCCTCATGTTAGTTCTCATGCCCAGCCAAGTGGGCATCGGATTGGGCATGTTGATGATCCTTTGGCCGCTCTCCATCCCCGCCCGGTCGATCCTCATCACTGGCCGCGCCGCCAAGCGGGTTCTGAGTCCGACGCGCATGGTCGCCGAGGGCGAACACCTCTATTTCATCACGACCCCGATGGACCACAACTACCGGGTCAACATCAAGTCCATCCGCGATGTGATCCAGCGCAAAGAGTACGTGGTGGTCGAGCTATGGAAGTTCAAGCTCATCTATGTGCCGCTGGAGAGCTTCCAATCCCCGAAGGACATCAAAAAGCTCCAGAAGTTCACCGGCGTCAACTAAGCTCGATCGGCCAGTCGTTTTCGTGCGCGATCTTCTCGGCCAGGGGCCGATTCGTCCAATTCAGGCTCAGCGGCGTGATGCTGACAAACCCTTCGTTGACCGCCTTCACGTCGGTGTTGGGCTGGTTGGCCGACATCAGCGCCATGCCGCCCTGCCAGTAGTAGGGCCGCCCCCACGGGTCGTCGCGTTTCTCCACGCGGTCCTTATAAACCCGCTTGCCCATCTCGGCCACCTTGGCCCCGCGCAGTTCTTCGTAAACGATCGACGGGATATTCACGTTCAAAAAGGTCAGGTCTTCCCAATCGGAATCGACCAGGTTCATGAAGTTTTCGTTCAGCCACTGCGACGCGGTTTCCCAGTGGGCCGGAGCCTCGGCCACGAAGACCGCCAGCGACAGCGCGATGGAATGGATGCCGTTGATCGCGCCCTCCATCGCTCCCGCCACCGTGCCTGAATAGGTAATGTCGAAGCCCAAGTTGGGGCCGTAGTTGATACCGCTCAGGATCAGGTCGCACCCGTCCGGGTACGCCACCGTCAGGCCGACGTTCACGCAGTCCACCGGAACGCCGTTGACCGCGTAGGCGGTCAGACCGTGGTACTCGACCTCCTTCACCCGCAACGGGTCGCGAAGGGTCATCGCGTGTCCGCACGCCGACCGCTCGCGATCTGGCGCAACGATCACCACATCGCCGAACTGCCGCGCCACCATCGCTAGTTCGTAGAGGCCGCGTCCGTGAATCCCATCATCGTTGGTGATGAGAATCTTCACGCTTTGTCCTCAACCCGAATGACCGCCGCCACCTGCGCCACCGCGTCGAGGTTTCCGACCTGCTCCAGCGCTTTGGCAAAGTCCCGCTCAGAGGCTCGGTGCGTCAGGAACACGATCTCGCCTTGGTCGTTCGGAAGGGTCTTCATCTGCATTTCCGCGATGCTGATGCCGAACTCGCCAAACACCATCGAAATCTCGCCCAGCGTCTTCGGTCGATCCAGCACGCGAAGGCGCATGTAGAACGCCGACTCCACCTCGTCGATCGGCACCGTCTTCATGCCGGTGTCGTACGGAATCGCGCTGCCCGATCCGCCCACGACCATGTTTCGGCCTACGTCGATAAGGTCGCCGATAACCGCCGAGCCGGTCGGGTCGGAACCCGCGCCGCGGCCGCTAAACATCACGTCGCCCACGAAGTCGCCGTTGAGCCAAAGCGCGTTGTAAACCCCGTTCACCGATGCCAGCGGATGCGTCAGCGGAATCATCGTCGGGTGAACCCGCACGCACACCGCGTCGCCGCCCACCGCGTCCACCACGCCCACCAGCTTGATGCGGTAGTTCCACGACTTCGCGTACTCGATGTCGGTGATGCCGACCTTCGAGATGCCTTCGCGGTAGATGTCCTCGACCAACACCTGCTTGCCAAACGCGATCGAGGCGAGAATAGAAATCTTGTACGACGTGTCGATGCCTTCGACGTCGTTCGTCGGGTCGGCCTCGGCGTAGCCCGCCGCTTGGGCCTCGCGAAGCGCGTCGGCAAAGTCGGCCCCCTCCTGCTCCATCTTCGTCAGGATGTAGTTCGAGGTGCCGTTGAGGATGCCCATCATGCGGATGACGTCGTTACCCGCCAACTGGTGCTTGAGGGGTTGAACCAGCGGAATTCCGCCACCCACTGCCGCTTCATAGTGCAGGTCCAAGCCGCGCGACTTGGCCAAATGCACCAAGCGTGAGCCGTGTTTCGCGATCAGTTCTTTGTTCGCCGTCACCACGTGTTTGCCGTTCATCAGGGCGCGTTCGACCAGTTCCGCCGCGGGCTCTACGCCGCCGATCAGTTCGCAAACCACATCGATATTCGGGTCAGCCACGATGCTGTCGAGATCGGTTGTAAAGACGGACGCATCCAGCGACCGCTCCTTGGAAGAATCGCGAATGCCGATGCGCGTAATCGCCATGGCGTGCCCCACCTTGTTCGTAATCGCGTCGCGATTGTTGACGAGCATCCGGTACGTGCCCGTGCCCACGGTGCCAAAGCCAAGCATGCCAATTCGAATATCGTGATTCATGAAGTCAGATCATCATTATGACGCGACCAAAATTAGCCGAAAATTTCTTTCATCCAATCGAAACCTTTTAGAACCTAAAAAGCGTAAAGTTGGAGTTTAAGAAATCATGAAGCGTGCTATTTTCCTCGCGTTGACCCTCGCATTCTCTGCTTCAACCATCTGGGCCCAAGCCGCTCCTCCCGCCACCCAAGGCAAGCAGGACGAGAAGAAGGAAGAGAAGAAAACCGACACCAAGCAAGAGGAAAAGAAGACCTCTGAGCAGAAGAAGTACGACGACCTGCTGAAGAACACCGAGCTCAAAACTCAGGAAGGCGTCTTCAAAATCTATCAGGTCGGCGACAAGGTCTATTTCGAAATTCCCGAAGACTTGTACGGAAAGCCGTTCCTGTGGCAGGCTGAAATCGCCGAAATGCCGAAGGCCCTCGGCTTCCCCGGCACGCCGGGCGGCACCAAAGTCATCAAGTTCGAGCGCAACGAAAAGAAAATCTACATGCGCGCCGTCGATGTCTCCACCCGGGCGATGGGCGACGACAAGGGCGTCAAGATCGGCGTCGAAAAGAACTCCATCGAGCCGATCATTCTCAGCTTCGACGAGTACGCCGAAGCTCCAAACAAGGCGGCGGTCGTCGACATGACGTCGTTCTACACCTCCGACCCGCAAGACTTCAGTGTCCGAACTTCGATCCCCGGCGCGATGGGCGTGGACACGAGCAAAACGTCGATCAACAAGGTCAAGGCCTTCCCGCGAAACGTCGAAGTTCGAACCCAAATGACGTTCATGATGGGCCGCGGCCAGACCGGCGGCGGAAACCCGTTCCTCGGTGGCGGCAGCAACTACGACTCCAGCCGCGCCACCACCGTCGTCCACTACAGCCTGGTCGAACTCCCGGATACGCCGATGATGGGTCGCCTCAAGGACTCCCGAATCGGCTACTTCACCACCGGCTTTACCGCCTTTGGCGGCGAGGAGCGACCGGCGACCGACGTCGAGTACATCAACCGCTTCCGCCTGGAAAAGAAGGACCCGAACGCCAGCCTGAGCGAGCCGGTCCAGCCGATCGTGTTCTACGTCTCGCCCGAAGTGCCGGATAAGTGGAAGGAATCGGTTCGCGAATCCATCGAGGCGTGGCAACCCGCCTTCGAGGAGGCTGGATTCAAGAACGCCATCATCGGCAAGCTCGCCCCGACCAAGGAAGAAGACCCCGATTGGGACCCCGAAGACGCCCGCTACAACGTCATTCGCTGGGCGCCGAGCGAGATCGAGAACGCCATTGGCCCGTCCATCCAGGACCCTCGAAGCGGCGAAACCGTCTCCGCCCACGTCATCATCTGGCACAACGTCGTCAACCTCGTCGAGAATTGGTACTTCAGCCAGTGCGCCGCCATCGACCCGCAGGTCCAGCATCTGCCGATTTCCGACGAACTGATGGGCAAGCTCATCAAGTACGTGGTCACCCACGAAGTCGGCCACACGCTCGGCCTGGAGCATAACTTCAAGGCCAGCGCCGCCTACACCATCGCCCAGCTTCGCGACCCTGAGTTCACAAAGACACACGGCGTGGCGGCGTCGATCATGAGCTATAGCCGCTACAACTACGTGGCCCAACCCGGCGACGGCGTGACGCAGACGATCGGCATGATCGGCCCGTACGACAAATTCGCCATCAAGTACGGCTACATGCCCATCAAGGCTTCGACACCCGACCAAGAGACTTCGACCCTCGACGCTCTCCTTGGTCAGCAGGTGCGCAACCCGTGGCTCCGATTCGGCAACTACAAGTACGCCGGTATCGACCCGCAGATGCAGTCCGAAATCATTAGCGACGACCCGGTCGAAGCGACCCGGCTCGGCATTTTGAACTTGGAGCGCATCTCCAAGAACTACCTCTTGCCCGCAACGTCGAAGTACGGCAAGTCCTACGACCGCACACAAGACGCCTACCAAGCTCTCTTCAGCCAGTGGCTGACCGAGCTGATGCACGTGCAGGCATTGGTCGGCGGCGTGGTCGAGTACGACAACCACGTCGGACGCGGCTCGGACGACATCTTCCAGCCGGTTTCGGCCGAACAGCAGGCCAAGGCCGTCAAGCTCCTGATGATGAAGGGCGCTCGCCCGCCGATGGTGATCCTGAACCCGAACGTGTACGACAAGATTTCGCCCACCGGCTACGGCGACGCGATGAATTCGGTCCAGTCGATCATCCTTCGCGGCCTGATGTCGGATCGAAAGGTCCGCGCGCTGCAGGACTTCGAAGCCGAGTTCCCCGGCAAGGCGTACACCGTCACCCAACTCGTCAACGAGGTGGTCGGCGACACGTTCCTCGAACTCGATCAGCCGAAGATCACGACGTCGATCTACCAGCGAGGCCTGCATCGCAACTTCCTCAAGATGGCCGACGGCAAGATCAACGGCAGCGGCGCGAGCCAAACCGACCTCCGCCCGCTCCTTCGCGAGGCGCTGAAGGGTCTGGAAGTGAAGGTCACCGCTGCGATTCCTCGCTCCGGAGACACGATCACCAAGGCTCACCTGATCGACTGCAAGCACGACATCGATGCGATCCTGAACGACACGTACTCCAAGGCGAGCGGCGGTTCGCAGTCCATGAGCCTGCGCGAGTTGCTCGGCCTGCCGTGGCACTACGACGCGAAATCGCAGGAGGAATGCTGGCAATGGCACGTGCCCAACGAAATCCTCCAACTCATCAAGGACGAAGAGAAGAAGAAGTAACCAGAGCCCCGAAAGGGGCTCTATTCATTCATACTCAGTACCGTGGTCGAGGCCAAAAATCTGGGAAAGCGATATGGAAAGCGGTGGATCTTCCACAGCCTCGACTTTTCTCTGGTGCCGGGTGACTGCCTCATCGTCACCGGCCGCAACGGCATCGGCAAGTCCACCCTTCTCAAGGTTCTGTCCGGCCTGGAGCGGCCCAACAAGGGAAGCGTGGACCTCGCCATCGAGGACTACCGCGTCGACCTCGCCTACTGCGCCCTCGACCAGGCCGTTTTTGCCAACCTCACCGTCGCCGAGCATTTGGAACTCGCCGCCGACATCCGCGGCATCGACTCTCGATGCGACGAACTCATCGGTCTGACCGGCCTGACCGAGCACCGCGACGTACAGTCGCAACACCTCTCGTCCGGCCTGCGATCCCGCCTCAAGATCGCCCTCGCGATCCAACCCAATCCCAAGATTTTGCTGTGGGACGAGCCGGGCGTCGCCCTCGACGAAGCCGGAAAGAGCCTCATCGAGCAGATTGTCGAGGAGCAGAAGCAACGCGGCGTGGTGGTGATCGCCACCAACGACCCGGGGGAAAGGAGGTTTGGCACCCATGCCCTCGAACTCTAGCTGGTCGCGCGAGATTCGCGCCGTCTTCATGAAGGAGTGGCACGCCGAAACGCGCGGTCTCAGCGGCTTCACCACCACCGGCCTCATCTGCCTCGTCAGCGTCATCACCGCCAACGCGATCACCTGGACCACATCGCTGAACCCGATGATCGCGGCCGGAATCTACTGGATGATCCTCGTCTTCGCCGCCAGCGTCAGCCTCGCCCGAACGTTCCTCGGCGAGGAGGAGAACCACACCGCCGACTTCTGGCGGCTGTGTGCGCGGCCCGAGGCCGTGTATTGGGGCAAGGCGCTGTTCAACATCATCCAGATGATCGTCGCGACCTTGCTGATGAGCGTCGCCTTCGTCATCATCCTCAAGGTCAGGATCGCCAACCCTGGCGTCTTTGCCACCACCGCCCTCGGCGGAGCGATCGCCATCGCCAGCACCGTCACCCTTTCTGGCGCGATCGCCGCCCCCGCCAACAACCGCTATCCGCTCGCCGCCGCCATCTCGGTTCCGGTCCTGCTCTTCCTCATCAACCTCGGCGTCAGTGGAACCGCAACCGCCTTCGGCGAACCGCTGGAGAATGGCGAAAAAGCCGGAATTGTCATGATTGCCTATGCGATTGCCACATGTACCGTCGGACCTGTGGTTTACTCAAAGATATGGAAAGGCTAAGGAACCTTCTGCTCCTCGTTGGCATTCCCCTTGCCACGTTCCATTCCTACCTGGTGCCGGACGCCAAGAACTTCCAATCTCCCGAGTTCGCCCGCATCTTTTTTTGGCACTTTCCGTGCCCCATGATGGCGACCTTTTTCGTCGCCCTCGGCGCCTATTTCAGCTATCGCTACCTTTCTACAAGAGACGAGCGCTGGGACATTCGATCGTCCGCCGCCCACGAACTCGCGATGATCTTCATCATCCTCACCATGATTTCCGGCATCTTCTTCAGCCGAATTCAGTGGTTAGCGTGGTGGCAAAACGACCCTCGCCAGACCTCGTTCCTGTTCGTGATGGTCATCTACCTGGCCTTCTTTGTGCTTCGCGCCGCCTTCCAAGACTCGGCCAAGCGGGCCACAAATTCTGCTGGTTATGCCTTAGCCGCTTTTCTCCCGTTCATGTTCTTCACGTTCGTCTATCCCCGGCTTCCCTCCATTCAAGGCGATAGCTTCCACCCGACGGATACGATCATGAAGGGCAACCTCAAGGGCGGGTACGCCTTGGTCACCATCGAATTGCTGATCCTCGTCTCGCTCGTCACTCATTGGATTTACAGCCTCCGCAGTCGCGCCGGCATCCTCGAACTCGAAACTGAAAACTATGGACACGACCTTCAAAATTCTAGTCGCTCTGCCACCGATACTCCTGTGGTTCGGCGTATATCTGTATCTGACTAAAGCGGACCGACGCCTGAAAGCCGCCGAAGCGAAACTCGAAGAACTCCGCGGGAAATAGCGGACGATTGCGACCGTGAATAGCCTCGAGGCGGATAGCTTTACCAAGGTCGCCGAGTTCTACGACGAGCTCATGAAGCCGGTCCCGTACCGGATGTGGGTTTCGTACTACCTGCTCCTGCTGTCCATGCAGGAAATCCGCCCCAAAACGATGCTCGATATGTGCTGTGGCACCGGCATCATGACCGAGTTCATGTTCCGCGAAGGGTTCGAACTCGAAGGCTTCGATCTCTCCGCCGACATGATCGAGCAGGCCCGCAAGAAGGCCGCGCGCAAGAAACTACCCATCCGCTACGAGGTCGCCGACGCCGCCGATGTGGACATGGGCCGCACCTACGACGCCGTCTTTTGCTTCTTCGATAGCTTCAACAATATCACCGATAAGGGGCAATTGCAAAAGGCGTTTGAGTCCGCGTTCCGGCATGTCGTCCCCGGCGGATCGTTCATCTTCGATATGAACACCGCGTATGCGTTCGAGGCGAAGCTGTTCAACCAGCAGGACATGTCGAAGACCAGCCGCGTGCGCTACCGATGGCGCGGCGACTGGGACCCCAAGACGCGCCTGATTCATGTCTCGATGAAGTTCTGGATCGGCGATCAGGCGTTCGAGGAACTGCATATCCAACGCGCCTACGGCCTCGAAGAGACGATCGAAATGCTGATGGAAGCGGGTTTTACCGACATTAAGTATTTCCACTCGTACACGCTTCAGCCGCCGCGCGGCAAAACGGATCGAATCCATTTCACCTGCATCCGACCGAAGTAGGTTCTGGGCTTCTCGGGGGCCCAGGCGTCCCGCCTGTGGTTTGCGCGGACTTGTCCGCGCTTTCGTAGGCGAGACTTGTCTCGCCGCGTTGGAAAATGGTGCCACAAAGGCAATATTTTCTGAGGATGGAGCAAATCGGAATCGCCCGCCAGGAAGACGAGTATACGAATGGAGTGCGGGGTGCACATCAATGAATCCTCCCCACCGCTTCACTGCGTTCAGCGACTCCCCCCAGGGAGTAGCTTGATTAGTAGGCTCGGCATGAGTCGATGCCAAATCGCATTTCTATTGTAAATGCCTAAATTTGGAAGGCTGAATGGTGCGTTGACTCGACCTCGATTTCTGAATAACCACGCTACTCCACAGGGGGGAGTCGCTGAGCCGACTTTAGGCGAAGCGGTGGGGAGGAGGACTCTATGCGAGGCTATCTCTTCGTGTTGGAGCGTGGGCGCGGTGAGATAGCCCCGGGTGGCACGTATAGGTGCGATGGAGTCGGGCGCTTTGGATACTGGCCCATCCACCTATGCGTGAGGGGCTGGCCGAATCAGCGGATTTTCACTTCCCGTCTCCTGACAAGAGTCAGGAGACGGAAATGGCAGCCTGAAGCCTACTTGACCTTAAACATCAGAGCCCCGTGCGCCGGAACCGTCAGCTTCAGGCTCGACTTCCGACCGAGGTCCTTTCGTTGCCAAAGGTCGCGCACCGAATGCGACGATCCCTTCAGGTCGAACTGCTTCCACGCGAACTCGCGCGAAACCGGCATATGCCCGCGATTGAACACCGCGACAGCCGACGATCCGTCGTCCAGCGGACGCTTCCAAATCTCGACCTTTCCTTCCTGCCAAACTCGAACCGCGGCCTTGCCCATCGTATCCTGGTCCACGTCGATGACGTCGGGATTCGTGATCAGTCGCAGGGTGAAATCGTCGATCCGCGTCAGGTCGCAACCCAGCAGAAGCGGCGCCGCCAGCATCGACCACATCGTGATGTGCGTCACCTGCTCGTGCTTGGTCAGCTTCGTCGGACGAATGTTCGGACCCCAGCCCAGCCAGCCGACGACCAGCATATCCGGGTCGTTCCAGCCGCCCGGACCCGCAAACGGCGATCGCCGCGAATGGTCGAAGCCGATGCCCGACATGCTTCCCCACGAGTCGTTGATGTCGCCCGTGGTGCGCCACAGGTTTCCGCCCACGCTGCGGCCCCACTTGAACACGTCGCCCATACCGTACTGGCAAAGGCTGAACACGATGTCGCGGTCGCTGGCTTCTAGCGCGTTTTTCATCTTGATGTACGGGAGCTTCAGGCCGTCGAGGTCGGGGTTTCGCACGATCCCGCCGTACGAACACCAGTCGTACTTCAGGTAGTCGATGCCCCATTTGGCGTACGACTCGGCGTCCTCTTCCTCGTGCCGATAGCTACCCTCGTAGCCGCCGCACGTCTTCGGTCCCGGCGAACTGTAAATTCCAACCTTCAGGCCCAAGCTATGAACATAATCACACAGGCTCTTGATGTTCTGGAACCGCTCATTGGTCGTGATTTCGCCGTTGTCGGCGCGTCCCTTTTCCCAACCGTCATCCACGTTCACAAACGTGTAACCGTTGTCGGCCAGCCCCAGCTTGACGAAGGCGTCGGCTGCGGCGCGAACCTTGTCGGTGTCGACCGAGAGACCCCAAACGTTCCAGCTATTCCAACCCATCGGCGGCGTCTGGGCGAGCTTATCCTTGCCCGCCACGATCTTCAGCGTCTCGCTGTCCTTGCCACCCGGTCCCGAGGCGTCGATGCGCACTTTGTACACGCCCGCGGTCTTTACGCGACCAGTGATAATGCGTCGAGTCGAGTCGAACACCAGGCCGTCCGGCAGTTTGCCCGTCGTTACCTTGATCGGCATCTTGCCCGTGACCGGCACTCGGAAAACAAACTCCTTACCTGGAGTCGTACCGATCGCGCGTGCGCCGTTCAGCGATGTATGCACCTTGTCGATCGGCGCGAGGATCGGGTCCGGCTGATTCGAACTTACGACGTACGCCATCGGCTTCTTGGAGTGATACGAGATCGAGGCGTCGGCCCAGTCCGCGTGGTCGTGGTCGATCCCATCACCAGCATCCTCGACCTCGAGAGACAGAATTTTGGCTCCCTTCAGGTCGACGTCCACCGTCTTCGGCGGGGTTTTACCACGCATGGTTCCACTATCGAAAACCTTCTTGTCGTCGACGAAAACGATGAACCGAACGGACCCGAGGCCCTCCGTCTCGTCGTCGACTCCCACAACGGCGTGGAACCGAGTTGCATCCTTCTGAAGCTGGATCGTGCACTCGCTCATCGCGTGCGTGCCAACGCCAGTTTCGTACGTCTTTCCGCCCAGGCGGAGAGGATGGCTATCTACGGATCGATTTTTCTGAGCCGTTCCCCAATCTTGGGAAAAACTCTTGAGATCAAGGTCGCCGAGATGGAACTCGTTCAGACCCTGCATGGCTAAGATCGTCGGAAGAAACATGCGTGGATAGCATATCACTTCTCAAACCGACGCGCCGTGTGCTAAATTCCGCCATGAAACGAATTCTTGCACTGTTTCTACTTTCGTCGTTTGTGTTAGCCGCATGCGGATCGCCCATCACGGACAAGTCCCACGAGAAGAGTCCGAACGCCGCCGAGCAGAAAGCCGAAAAGGCCGCCGGTACCGACGCCGACTAACCTCTTAACAACCTTTCGCTGGGCCCCAGTCGTCTACGGCTGGGGCTTTTCTTTGGGAACGTGGAACTCCAAGTTTTGACCATTCAATCCTCCCCACCGTCCCGATGTCGCTTTGCTCCATTTTCCTTCGGCGGGATCTTAGGAGTTCATTGCATTCACCGACTCCACATGAATCCTGCCTTTGTGGCAGGCTCCATTGCGGACCCTCCCCGGGAAGTAGCGCGGCTATTCCGAAATCGATGTCGAGTCGGTATCAACTTAATTCGGACCGACTAACCAAGATGCCCCTTAGCAAAGGGGCCGGTGAAATCCGAGGAATGAGGATTGAACCGGGGGATAGATGAAAAGCTTCCGACGAGCCGACTAACCACGCTGCTCCCTGGGGGGAGCCGGTGAGTCGGGCTGTAGAGCGAACCGGAGGGGAGGAGGCTGATGGCACATTCACTAACACTGGTAAATCCCAGCTTCACTTTCCGATTCCGCTCCGCTTCTCGGAATCGCATATGCGTCTTCCTGCGGGCGTGACGCCCACCCTCCAACCCCGCGAGTACCAAAGACACCAAATCGGGTAGCGTGTTCACATTCGCCTATGTTAAAACTGTCTTCTGCAATCATCTTAGGCTTAGCCATCACCCCCTTCGCCCTCGCCCAACGCGGCCAAGGAAACCCGTTCGCGCCCCCGCGCGCAAGCCTGCACTACGCGCTCGACCGCACCTGCGATCTCCAGCACATCGACATCACGATGGACATCGACTACGCCAACCGCTACTTCAAGGGCACGACCATCAACACGCTCAGCCCCCTCCGAAGCGGCCTCACCGAGATCAAACTGATGGCGGGCAAATCGCTCGATATCAGCTCGGTCAAAGTCGATGGCAAGGACGCCAAATACCACCGAGGCGACAACACCGACCTCTTCATCGCCGTCCCCAAGACCGTCAAAGGCAAAGCCTTTAAGGTCACCATTTCTTACAGCGCGAAAAACTCTAAGGCTCGCTCGTTCGGCGGCGGTGGCGGCGGCTTCCACTGGATCGAGCCCCGCGAGGGCAACGCCTACCACGTCGGTTTTTGGACTCAAGGCGAGGCGGAAACCAACTGCGAGTGGGCCCCGACCTGGGACTATCCCAACGACCTGGCAACCAGCGAAACCCACTGCACCGTCGAATCCGACTGGCAGATGATCGGCAACGGCGTCCTCACCAGTACCAAGCTCAGCAAGGACAAATCCCGCAAGACCTTCAACTGGAAGATGGACCAGCCGCATGCGACCTACCTACTCACGATGGTCGGCGGGCCGTTCGACATCAAGAAGGACACCTGGCAAGGCGTCGATCTTTGGTACGTGGTGCCGAAGGGCGAGGGCTACATGATCGACGACTCGTTCGGCCACACCAAGGACATGCTCACGTTCTATTCGAACATCTTGGGCGTGAAATACGCCTGGCCGAAGTACGCGCAAAACGCGATGTACGACTTCGGCGGCGGCATGGAGAACGTCTCGGCCACCACGCTGGGCGAACCCAGCCTCACCGAGGCCCGTGACGGCTACTACCGCATGGATAGCCTGAACTCCCACGAGCTTGGCCACCAGTGGTTCGGCGACCTCGTCACCTGCAAAGACTGGAGCGACACGTGGCTCAACGAGAGCTTCGCCACCTACATGCAGATGATGTATTTCGAGCACAGCCGGGGCCAAGTGGCCTACGACTGGGAGGTCGAAGACGCGATGCAGTCCTACTTCCGCGAGGCTCGCCGCTACAAGCGGCCGATCTCGGACAAGATGTACACCAACGGCGACGCGATGTTCGACTCGCACACCTACCCCAAGGGCGGCGTCGTGCTCCACACGCTCCGCCGGTGGCTGGGAGACGAATCCTTCTTCGCCGGTCTGCACAACTACCTGACCATGTGGAAGCACACGCCGGTCGAAAGCGCCCAGCTTCGCCGCGCCATCACCGAGGCTTGCGGCATCAACACCGAGCCGTTCTGGGATCAGTGGTTCGATAAGCCCGGCCATCCGGTCATCGATTACACCTGGACGTACGAAAACGGCAAGGTTCGCCTGAACGTCAAGCAGACGCAGGACACCAGCGACGGGACGCCGATCTACAACGTTCAGACCATGGTCGACATGATCGATTCCAGCGGCAACCATATGCTCGCTGGCGTGCACCTTTCGAAGGCGGAAGAGACCTTCGAAGCCACCGTTGGTACGAAGCCGGCCGCCGTGGTGTTCGATCCCCGGCACTACTTTCTGCGCGAGATTCCGACGCTGCACTGGAGCGACGAGGAACTGCCGTACATCCTGAAGTACGGCCTCAACGCGCCGGACCGAGCCGAGGCGATGAGCCGCATGATGAAGGCGGGCGGGTCAGCCAATATTCAGGCCGTCGTCGCCGCCGTTCAGGCCGATCGGGGCCAGAGCCTGGTGTTCCGCAACATCACGCCGCTGGTCGATCTGGCCAGCGCCGACCTTCGCTCGTTCTGGATGGGCATGCTGGATCACCCGAACTACGACCGTCGCGCCGCCGCCGTGCTCGCACTGTCGAAGTTGCCGCAGGACCCGGCCACCACCGCCAAACTCCGATCGTTCATCAACGACAAAGCGCCGATCATGGTGGTCGTGAACAGCATCCGCGCCCTCGCCGCGTGGGACAAGACGGCCAACGCCGATGTCTTCCGCGCCGCCCAAAAGATCAAGGACCGACGGGGCCGCATCAAGCACGCCGCAGACGTCGCTCTTGGCGAAGCAAAGGACGAGTAGAGTTCACCGTGGGTCTGCCGAACCCAGCCTTTTTCGGGCTGGGTTCGAGTCCGTTACACGTTTTCGTGGCGCCAATCTCGCGAGACAAGTCCGCGCACTCCAAATGGGCCGACCTCCCTCGCCCTAGCGAAGAGTCGCCCTGTGCTCTGTGCTCAGAGCTCTGCACCCCTACCGTTCACGAACGACCTCGGAGAGGTCGCAGACCTTAGCCCGGGGTGCGTGCACCCCGGGGAACAACCCGCAGCCGAAAAAGTCCAAGGAGTCCCGAGCATCGGGACGACCCGGGCGAAGCCCTCTTGGCGGGCGTGACGCCCACCCTCCAACGCGGCGAGACAAGTCTCGCCTACCAAAGCGCGGACAAGTCCGCGCACTCCAAATCGCCCCACCTCCCAGCACGCCCTCGACCGGGCCCTGGTTCCCTTTTCCCGCCCAATCAGTCATAATTTCCTTCAGAGTTTTGCAGAGGAACCCAAAGAGCCCGCCCCGCGTTACTTCTAGTAGCATGAAATGGCTTCGAACGAGCCTGTACGTCTTGTTTCTTGGTGCCTGCACGGCGCTCGGCGTCGGACTGCACGTCGCCAGCAAGGTCGTCAGCGCCTTCGGACCCGACGCCACCCTCAGCAAGATCTTAATCGCGGGCAAGGACCCGCTCAGCTATTTTCCCAACCAAAAGCGCATGACCATCCTGCTCGTTGGGCAGGACTACAACCACAACAACAAAGGCTTCGTCTACACCAAGGCCTCCCGCGCCGACACCGTCATGCTCCTGTCGGTCGATTTGGCTAAGAAATCGGTCCGAGCCTGCTCGATTCCGCGCGACACCTACGTGAAAGCACCGGATGGAAAGACGGGCAAAATCAACGCGACCTTCAGCCGCGGTGGCATCGACCTGCTGAAAGGAACCATCAAGGACCTCTTCGGCGTGGAGGTCGATCACTACGTCGTCATCAAGCCGACGGCCGTGCGCGAAATCGTCGACTCGGTCGGCGGCGTCGAGGTAGAAGCCATCGACGACATGAACTACGACGACAACTGGGGCGGCCTTCACATCCACCTGCCCGCCGGTAAGCAGGTCGTCGACGGCAAGGGAGCCGAGGGCTTCGTCCGCTTCCGAGAAGTCAACCGATCGAAGATGGACGCCGACGGCCACATCATCCCCCTCCACAACGTCAAGAGCTCGAAGGAGGAAGGTGACCTCCGCCGCACCGCCCGCCAACAGCAGATGGTCCACGCCCTCATGCTCGCCGCGAACACGCCGGGGAACATCATGCACGCGGACCAGATCATCGACACCGGCTTCAACCAAATCGAGACCGATTTGTCCAGGCTTCAGTGCCTAGCCCTCGCCAATATCTTCCGCGGGTCGGCGGGTCAGCAGATGGTCAGCGGCACGCTTCCCGGCGGCGACAAGAAGCTGAACGGCGTCTACTTCTACGTCCTCGACGACGACCGGGCCCAAGCCACCGTCGATTGGCTGATCAACTACGACGACGAAGCGATCAAGAAGACGCTGAGGATCGTGGTCACCAACGGCACGAAAACGCCGGGAGCCGCGTCGAAGGTCGCCAAGCTCCTGAACGAGAAGGGCTTTAACGCCACCGTGATGGGCAACGCGCCCGCCGCCGCCGCGACCACCGTCGTGTACCAAAAGGCGTCTTACTTTGACATGGCCAAGCAGATTCAGGGCCTGATCGGTTCGACGAATATCTCCAAGGCCCCGCCCTCCAGCCCGGCCAACGAGGACATCGCGATCACGATCGGGCAGGACACGGTTCAGGTCGCTGAAGTCCCCGGCCCCTCGCACGGCTAAGCCCACCCCCAAACGGAGGCGGGCATTTTGCGTTTACGTTACCGACCTTTGGCCGGCGACGCCTTGGCGACGCCTCCCGCGCTCGATGAACGGTGCACCAGTTGCTCGGCAAACGGGGCGTACAAAACCTTGCCGGGACGGAACGTCGCCCAGCCGACAAACTTCCCGTCGCGATTCCAGGCTCCGATCTTGACCGTCGGATTATCCGACGTCCCTTCGGTTCCCTCGACGTAAGCGCGAGTCGTCAGCAGTTGCTCGCCCTGGCGCAGGTTCAGCGTGGACAAATCGAGCCGCGTGGACAGGTAGGTCGCCCCCGAGACCTGGCAGTTCCGGTTGTCGTTGATATCGCCCTGCGCACCCGTCGTCGTGAAGAGCGCCGAATAGGTTCGATGGTCGCGAATCAGCGCCTTCAGGCAGATCGAGACTCCGCCCACGTTCTGCACGTCGCCGCCGTCCGCCAACCGCCTTTCAAGTTCGCGCCGAGCCGTCAGATAGTCGAAGAACGTGATCCCCGGCACCTGTGGTTGCTTGAAAGTCGGCTTGGGGAACGACGCCGGATAGTCGTACACGTCCCGCTCCCACAGCGTCTTGCCGTGGTCGTAAATCTCCCGTTGGGCGATCAGCTTCGTGTCGGGATCGACCCAAAGCCGGTAGTACCCGTTCGCCAGATCGTAGTAGTCGTAGGAGTGGCCGTTCAGTTCCACGCCGGTCTTCTTCACCACCGAATGCGTTCGAAAGAACGAGCTGTGCAGAAGCGAGTCGATCGAATCGATTCCCATGTGTCCCGAGTGGTCCTCGTCGATCGAGCCTCGCGCCGGTAGGCCGTTCAGGGCGTCACCCGAAAAGTAGTTCGAGCTCACGTCGCCGTTCCGCACCAGGGCCACCTGCAGGGTGCCGTCGGGCGCAAACTGCCGAAAGGTCTCGCTGTCGCCCTGAATGAACAGTTCGGTGACGAGGTACGGCTTGGCCTGACCGCCGAACAAGAACGACTTTTGGTACTTGGCCTGGCGGAAGTTCTGCGCGTTGGCGATGGCCTGAAGCTCACCCGCGTAGGCTTTGCCCGACGAGAGCGAGAACGCCAATGCGACCGCGCCGATCCCGACCGCGGGACCCAATCGAAGGAGCCATTTTCGACTGGTCGAGCCCTTGATTGTCGGCGTCGCCTGCATGGCCAAAATCGCGTCCCCCAGCCCGTGGACCGAGGAGGCTGGCTCACGCAACGCCTGAAGTTCGCGATCGATGAGTTCGTCGCTAGTGTGTCGTGTGTGGATGTGCATCTCTAATAACCTCTGGTCCTCCTTCCAACTGTCGTCGCAGGTACTGGCGGGCGTAGTGGACGCGCGCCTTGGCCGTTCCGACGGGGACGCCCAACACTTGGGCCGTTTCGCTCATCGAGAGCTGTTCGACTTCGAACAGGACGAACGCCTCGCGCTGCTTCTCCTCCATGCCGCGCATGGCGTTCAACAGCACATGCCCGGTCTCGAAGGCCGCAATACCGCCGTCGTTTGACGAGCGGTCGTGATCGACCAACGGAAGCGTGGTTCGCTTTCGCCGCCACTGGCGGTAGTGGTTCAGCGCGATTCGGTGAATCCAGGTTCGCAGGCTCGAACGCCCTCGATAGGTGTGAATCTTTTGACGAGCGGTCAGAAAAGTTTCTTGGGCGATGTCCTCCGCGTCCTCTTGGCGACCCGCAAGCCGCACGGCGAGGCGAAGCACGGCGGGATAATGGCCGCGGGCAAATTCCTCAGCCGCGGCCAAGTCGCCTTCGCAGATCCTTTTCGCCAGTTCCTTATCGGTCATCTCGTCGATTCCTGTTCTCTTTGGAAGAAAGAACGGAAGGTTAGATGCATGATGGACGCAAACGGTTGGAAACGTTTTGGATTTCTCGCCAAAGCCAAGATTCCCGATAATGGCTGGGTAGCCCCTTTCGGCTCTGGCCCGCCCGTATAATTTTTGTTATGAGGTCCATTTGGCGAATCGAAATGTTCGGCAGGCTCCAAGCCGAGTCCGAACATTTGACGATCAGCCGCTTCCGCACACGCCGAGTCGGCCTCCTCCTTGCCTACCTCGCTTATTATCCCAAGCGCCGACATTCGCGCGAAGAGCTCGCCGACATGCTCTGGCCCGACGGCGAAGTGGAAGCATCCCAAAGAAATCTTCGGCAAGCGCTTTCGTCGCTTCGCCATCATTTGGAACCCCCTCCGATTCCAGCCGGCGCCATCATCGTTGCCAAGCAGGGGCTCGTCTCGTTCGACTCCGAACTTATTTCTACCGATGTCGCCGAGTTCAACCACCTGATCGAAGCCGCCGAGGCCACCCCTTCCAACACAGAAAGGCTCGTGAAGCTATCGCGCGCCATCGACCTCTACCGGGGCGACTTTCTGCCCGGATATTACGAAGACTGGGTTCAGCGCGAACGCCTTCACCTGGAGGATCAGTTTGTCTCCGCGCTTCAATCCCTGGTCCAGGCGTTGACCACCGAAGGCAAGAACGAAGAAGCGATTCGCTATGTCCGGCTCGCCCTCGCCAAAGACCACTTGCGTGAGGACTTCCACGCCTCGCTCATGCGCCTTTATTTGGCCTGCGGGCGACCCCACAGCGCTCTGCAGCACTTCCGCGAACTACGCGAAACCCTCGCCGAGGAGTTAAACGAAGAGCCCGGTGCAACCATCTCCGAACTCGCCAGCAAGGCTGAGCGGGAAGCCGGGGGCCAGTGGAATCCCTTACCGACGAATCAATCGGCATCCAACGATGAAGCCGACGCCGCGCCCGTTAGCGACTCAGAACCTATCGCTTCAAATCTTCCCATCCAGTTGACGCGGTTCTTCGGGCGCGGCAGCGAGCGAACGCAGATCGCAAAGACGCTCTCTGACCACCGCTCCCGCTTGGTGACGTTGATCGGCACGGCCGGGTCGGGGAAAACTCGACTTTCCATCGAAGTCGGGCGGGATATGGCCCAGATTCATGGCTGGAATGTCTGGTTCGTTCCCCTCGCCGACGTCTCCGACGGCAGCATGGCGCACCATGTCCTTTCCGAGTCGCTGCGGCTCCAAGCCGAACCCGGCAGCGATCCGATTGAAGTGCTCAATGGCTCTCTGTCCGGCGTCAAGAACCTTATCATTCTCGACAATTTGGAACATCTGGTCGATAGTGTGGCGCCATTTGTCGACTCCCTCCTCCGAAAGGTCCCTCAGCTTTCCATCCTTACGACGTCCCGTCAAGCGCTGAAGCTCGCGGGCGAGCACGAAATCGACCTCGCGACTCTGCCTATTCCCGATCCCGACCAGATTGGCGAAAACGACCTTCGCGAACTATCCACCGTCCCGAGCATCCAGCTTTTCCTCGATCGTGCTCAGGCCATCGTCCCTGATTTTCAGATCACACGCCATAATGCCCGTTCGATCGCTTCTATCTGCATTCAACTCGATGGCCTGCCCCTCGCGCTTGAGTTTGCGGCCGGCATATCCAACTCCTTCACGCCCGCCCAAATCCTCCAAAATCTGGAAAGTAGGCTCGAAATCCTCCGTAATCGAAGGCGTGATATCCCCAACCGCCACCGCACGCTCCGCGCCGCCATCGACTATAGCTACGATCTTCTAACCCCCGAACTCAAGCGTTTCTTTGCTCACTTGTCGGTTTTTCGAGGCGGGTTTACCATCGAAGCCGCCGCCAAAGTCTGCCTTCCCTGCTCCTGCGCATTCGACGGCCCTTGCGGAGAAAAGGGTGCCACAGAAGAATGCCTGGGCATGATCCTCGATCTCCGCGAGCGCTCCCTTTTGCGCATGGATGCGTCCAACGATGAATCCGCCCCGGCCAGATTTCGCCTGTTAGAGTCGTTCCGAGAATACGGCATAGGTCTGATCGAGGCCGCGGATTTCGATCCCTTGCGACAGCGACACGCCGAGTACTATCTCAATCTTCCGGCCACTCCAAATGTTTCGAGCGTCGACGAGGTGTCATGGGACCGTGACAATCGTCTCGCCGCCCTTCGTACTTTCGAAAAGTCTGGCCGCATCTCTGAATGCGTCCGAATCCTCTATACGTTGCGCGGTTATAGCCAAGCCGGACGTCCCACCATTCTCGCCCTCTGCAAATCGCCCGACTTCGACTCCTTCCCTCCGATGGACCAGATCATGCTGCTACGTCTGATGGCCGACGCCCAGCTCTACCCTTCCGAGTTCGAGGAGTCCTATGCCGTCTCCATGCGCGGGCTTGAGATTGCTCGAAAGCATGGACTGGAGGATCAAGAAGCCATTTGCCATCGATCGGTCGCCGCTGCCGCCGTTCATCTTGGGAGGTTGGATGAAGCCATCGCCCACGACGAGCATTTCCTTGCCTATGGGCTGAAGGCCCAAAATCCGCTCATCCTTGAGTCCGCCTACAGCGCCCTCGGAACCAACCACTGGACCGCCGGCGATCTCCACGGTGCCTTGGAAGTGTTTTGCCAGGGTATGGCCGTCTCGAAATTCGCTCATGACGGAGAGCCCATGTGGCCCCTCCTCTACAACCTCGCGCGAGTTCACCTCGACCTTGGAAACCTTGACGACGGGCTTCAATTGGCCAGTGACGGACTGCGCCAGACGCAACGTCGCAACGAGGAGTTCGGCATCTCGATGTTCCTCGCTCTGATTGCCCGCCACCAGCTAAAGCGAGGAAGCTTTCATGCGGCGCTTGCCACCAATCGGGAGGTTCTCACCAAACGACGAAAGATCGGCTTCCGATACTGGACGCTCTGTGCTTTGCAAACCCACGCCGCCGTCCTCGCCGCTCTCGACCGCTTTACCGAAAGCGCAACCCTTCTTGCGGCCTCCCGAGACACCCTCAAACTCCGTCGAAAAATCGACGATGACGAATACGCTGCGACGATCGAAAGGGTGAAGAAGGCGCTGCCGCTACCCGACTTCGAGGAGGCTTGGGCGAGAGGCATCGCGATTCCGCTCGAAGACGCCTACCGGCTTGCTGTCGCCACAAAATAACCTCAAAGAAGAGCCGAAACGCCCAATTCTTGCGGAATAAGTGGGCGTTCTAGACCAATTCAAGCGAAAATCATTCTTGTTTTCACATTGTTTACGTTTTGTTGATATCGGCTGAGCATCATGCTCTTAAATCGCCCACCAGCGATCTGACTGTTAAGAGACTCGGAGAAATTATATGGACAGAAATCATTTGCGGACGAGAGGCTTCACGCTGATCGAACTGCTCGTCGTGATCGCCATCATTGCGATCCTGGCGGCAATCCTCTTCCCCGTCTTCGCCCAAGCCAAGGCTGCAGCCAAGAAAGCGGTCTGCCTAAGCGAAGTCAAGCAGATTGCCATGGCCCACCTGCTCTATGTCAGCGACTACGACGACATGGCTTGCTTTTCCGTCAACATCCTCGCCACCGACACCGAATTCCACCTCCAGGACTGGTATGTCGATGCCTACTACACCCTTCCCAACTTCGACGGCCCGTTCTTTAGCTCTCAAAATGGGCTTCTGTACCCCTACATGAAGAATCAGCAGATTTATGGCTGCCCGGACGCTACCGGCTATCTTGCCAACGCGGGAGTCGCTCCCGAATATCCCAACGGGCACGGCGTCAACGCCAACGTAATGGTTTTTGAGCTTACGGGCTGGGGATACCCGCCAAGCCCTTCCGTGAGCATGACGTCGGTCGTCGCCCCCGCCGAAACCATCCTAGTCGCCGACGCGGTTGCGGTTAACACCTCGGCCCCGATCCTCACCTACCAAACGTGGATTCAAAACCCGTCGGAAGTGGGACCACAAACGTGGGGACTGCACAACAAACAGGCCAACGTTTCGTGGGTCGATGGCCACGCCAAAAGCATGCCCGTCACCGTCAGTAATCGCTTATCGGACTACTTCAACAACTCCACATTGATGAAGAACTGCCAACAGTACAATGTCGGCTCCATCATCAACCCGAAGTACCCGCTTGGAGACCCGTGGATGGACTATTACTATGCCATCGACAAGCCGAACTAAGATGGCGAATCGACTAACCATCTTCCTGATTGGGTGCGCGTTGGTGGTCGTCGGCTGTAAGTCGGCACCGCCAGCGGGTCCGTCTGCGGCAGACGTTGAAGAAGGCAAGAAGGCAAAGGCCGATATGTCTTCAAAGCTGGAATCCATGCCTCCAGACAAGCGAGCCGAATACATCCGACAACACCCAGACGAAGTCAATAAGATTCTGAAGGGATCGGGAATCGGTCTCGGCGGTCCCCGCCGAAACTAGCGCAGCCTTAGGCGGCCAGCCCTTTGTAGTCGGCGCGGGGCTTGCCGCTGATACGCTCGATCTCGGTGCCGATATCGTTGACGTCTTCGTGGCATCGCCGCGGCTCCCACCACGAGTGCCACATTTTCACCTTCGACGAGCAGAACAGAATCAGATCGTGGAGGTTCCAAAACGGTCCTGCTGCGTCGATGATCGAGGATTTAAGATGGTAGCCGTTCATCGAAATCGTGAACCAAGCCTGCGTGCCGTCCGAAGCCTGAAGTCGAATGACCGAAACGTATTCGGCGTCCATCTCCCTTGCGTTGACGCATCGCTGCCAAATATGTTCCTCTAAGCCCGTCATTTGTGCGCCGCGCTCTAGTTTGCGGATGCGAAAATAAGGAAGTTCGTGGCTGAGGAAGTGCGCATTCTCCGGGGAGTAATGAGTGTCCACAACCTCCGAAATGCTGAACAACTCCTCCCCATCGAACGCATACTCCTCAAACTCACGAATGGCTTGTTTGCCGGTGACCGGTCGAGAAAACCTCTCCCTCCAAGCTGCAATCCTTTTATCAACTGTTTGCTGAAATAACCCCGAAGTCACTTGCTTAGTACCGGTCCACCTGGGTTCTTCCACTTGGAGGAAATGATTATCACTTTTTACGTCAACTGTCGTGAGATTGCACGACAGTTGACGCGAGTGGCACGGTCTCCTCACCGATTGATGAGGCTTCGCATCTGCTCGGGATACCGCTCGCCGACGACTTCGATCTCGGCCAGCGCCGCTTCGATTTGCGCCCTGTCCTCGCTTGTCAGTTCGACCGAGGTCGCCGCGATGTTCTCCTCCAGTCGGTGCCGCTTGGTCGTGCCCGGAATCGGGACGATCCACGGCTTTTGGGCCAGGACCCATGCCAGCGCGAGCTGAGCCGGAGTGGCGTTCTTGGCCGCGGCGATCGTCTTCAGCACCTCGACCAATCCCAGATTCGCCTTGCGGTTTTCGGCCGAGAAGCGCGGGACCACGTTGCGGAAGTCGTTGTCGTCGAAGGTCGTGCTCTCGTCGATCTTGCCGGTCAGGAAACCCTTGCCGAGCGGGCTGAACGGCACAAAGCCGATGCCGAGTTCTTCCAGCGTGGGCAGAATCTCCTGCTCGGGCTCGCGCCACCAAAGCGAATACTCGCTCTGCAGGGCCGTCACCGGCTGGACCGCGTGGGCTCGGCGAATCGTCTGCACGCCCGCCTCCGAAAGGCCGAAGTGCCGGACTTTGCCTTCCTGAATCAGGTCCTTCACCGCTCCCGCCACGTCCTCGATCGGCACGTTGGGGTCCACGCGATGCTGATAAAGGAGGTCGATCACGTCGATGTTCAGGCGCTGAAGCGACGCCTCGGCCACTTCCCGAATATGCTCCGGTCGGCTGTCCACGCCCGCCATCTTGCCGTCCCTGATCTTAAAGCCGAACTTCGTGGCGATCACCACCTGGTCGCGAACTGGACCCAGCGCCTCTCCCACCAGCTTTTCGTTCTCAAAGGGGCCATACATTTCGGCCGTGTCGAAGAAGGTCACCCCCAGATCTACTGCGGCCCGCAGAACCGCGATCATTTCATCCTTATCTCCCGCCGGACCAAGGCCGTAGCTCATGCCCATGCAGCCGAGCCCGAGGGCGGAGACTTCGAGATTGCTATTTCCAAGTTTTCGTTTTTCCATTTCGTTATTGAAGCTAAGGTCGATGGCTCTCTCGGTGCGAATCTAACGTCCGATCTTGAGAAGCCAAATTGTACAAAAGTCCGTGGCCTCGATGTGATGGAAATGGCCAATTGACTCTGCTGTGGTAAATTGTACGAGCCAATACCTCTCTGTCGCTTGTACGTTTTTCCAGGAGTCTTGGAAGAAACTCCACAAGTGCTTGAGACCGGCCTTCGAGGCGTCAAGATGAAGGAAATGAACGAACTCCGAGACCAGACGAACCGAGAAGAATTCGTCGAGCGGCTGGCCCGCATGATGACCGCCGACGGCGTCGAAGAACCCCAGCCGGGCCTCCGTCTTGCCCGAGCCTCCAAGCCCACCGACCGCACGTTTGGCGTCTCGCGACCGTCCGTCTGCGTCATCGCTCAAGGCGCAAAGGAGATCTTTCTGGGCGACATCCGATACCGGTACGACGCCGAGCACTACATGATCGCCTCGCTGGAGATGCCCGTCACCGGTTGCGTCATCGAAGCGTCGCCGGATCGCCCTTACCTCTCCGTCCGCCTCGAACTCGACCCGGCACTCATCGGCTCGGTGATGATCGAATCCGGGCTCCCGTCGCCCAGCAATCCCGGCGACGCGCGGGCGGTTTTTGTGAGTCGTTTGGAGTCGGATTTGCTGGATGCGATGGTCCGGCTGGTGCGCCTGCTAGATAAGCCCGCCGAAGCTGCCGTCCTTCTGCCGCTCGTCAAACGGGAGATCGCGTTTCGACTCCTGATGGGTCCGCAAGGTGAGCGTCTGCGGCACCTGCCGATGCTCGGCGGGCATTCGCACCGCATCGCCAAGGCCGTCGACCGTCTGCGCCGCGATTTCGATCAGTCCGTCAGCATGGAAGGTCTCGCCCAGGATTTGGGCATGAGCACATCGGCTTTTCACCATCATTTTAAGACGGTGATGTCGATGAGCCCCCTGCAATTCCAGAAACTGCTCCGGCTCCAGCAGGCCCGCCAGCTCATGCTCGGCGAAAGCCTTGACGCCGCCAGCGCGGGGTACCGGGTCGGCTACGACGACCCGTCGCACTTCAGCCGAGACTATAAACGCCACTTCGGCGACGCGCCGATGCGCGACGTCGAACGCCTGCGCCAACTCGCGGTCGCCGACTAGGACATCAGCCGCAAGTCTTCGTAAAACGAGGCTATCCCTTGGCGAAGGCAAATGGAGAATAGCGACATCGGGACGGTGGCGAGGATTCGTCGATGGTCAAAGGGGGTCAGCCCCCTGGGAGGGTGGGCATCTTGCCCACCAAAGCGAAATCGTGTCCTTGAAGACGAGGCTGTCGCCTATCCCCCGGTTCACGATGTTCACCGGCCCCTTCCTCAAGGGGCATCTTGGCTGGTCAGCACGATTTAGGTTGATGCACCGACTCGACCTCAATCTCCGAATAACCACGCTACTCCCAGGTAGGGTCCGCAATGAATACTGCCACAAAGGCAGGATTCATGTGGAGTGGCTGAACGCAGTGAAGCCGTAGGGAGGATTCGTGGATGGTCAAAGGAGGTCAGCCCCCTGGGAGGGTGGGCATCTTGCCCACCAAAGCGAAATCGTGGCACTGGTAAAGGCGTCTGCTTGTCCGCCGAAGTCCGAGGGACGAGGACGAAGGAGGGCGAAGCTGGGATTTACCAGTGTTGGTTGGTGAACATTCAGCCTCCTCCCCTCCGGTTTGCTTCGCGCACCGGCTCCCCCCAGGGAGCAGCGTGGTTACTAGGCTTGAAGTGAGTTGATACCAATTCGCCGTTTTGTAAAAGTCCGTGTTTGATAGTGCACCGACTCGACCTCAATCTCCGAATATCCACGCTACTCCCAGGTAGGGTCCGCAATGAATCCTGCCATAAAGGCAGGATTACAAGCCTTGTCCTCGCAGGACAAGGCTATCCCTTGGCGAAGGGATCGGTGAGAGAATCAAACCGAGGGATAGACGACAAACTGCAACGAATACCCCTCATTGGCGTATCGCGGTTAGTACGCGTCAGAGATGACGGGACGGCTCCATCGAAAAGAGACTTTTTTCCCCATACCGATGTCGCTACGCTCCACCTCATGCAAACGTGCCTCTGTGGACCTTTGCACAAGGGCTCTTCCTTCGGCGGGATCTAAGGAGTTCGCTTCGCTTACCGTCTCCTCCGTGGAGCAGCGTGGTTAGTCGGCTCGTCCGAAGCTTTTTCACCTATCCCCCGGTTCAATCCTCGTTCCTCGGATTTCACCGGCCCCTTCTTCAAGGGGCATCTTTGGGTTGCCGTCAAAATCAGAGGCCGTTGTGGTTCGTACTCTCAACTTCAATTCCTAAGTAGCCACGCTACTCCAAGGGAAATCGCGCTTCCAATCGTGCCACAAGGGCCGTCGTGATTACTCGGCGTGACTCAGGTTGATACCAACTCGCTTACTGAGGCGTGTGGAGCTTGCGACGCAGGATTTGCTGAGACTCCTGCAATTCGGTGATCGTCTGGCGGCCGACTCCTCGGATGTTTTCGATAACGGCTAGGTCGGCCTTGGCCAAAGCGTCGGCCGTGAGGATGCCATATTCGAAAAGAAAGTTGATCGACCTCGTGGAGAGGGGCAACGCGTATTCATCCGCCATCGTCTCCAGTCGAATCGTTTTCCGATACACGGTATGGAATTCTACTTCGTAGGGCCAAGCGAGAAGGATAGGGCCGCCAAATTTGACGGCCACCCTCTATCCGGTGCCCACCAGATAGGGCTCCAGGCGGTGCGCCAAATCCGCCCCGTCCACGTCACCCGACCTCGCGTATAGCGTGCCCAGCTCGTCTTCCGGCAAGGCGTCGTCGGTCAGAATGATCTGCACATCACCGCCCTTGGCCAGCACAATCACGATCGCGCCCTGGCGGCTTAGCACCTGCGCGACGTTCCAAACCTCAGTCTCGAAGTCGAGGCCCGACCCATCGAACAGATCGGCGCCGAGGCGTACCGTCCGATATCCCGCCTCCCTCAGGTGTGCTTCCAGCTCAACCGCGATTGAAACCGAGCCTTCTAGCCCAACGATCAGACCTTTTTGAACCACCGATTCGCGCAGTCCCGCGTCAACGTCTACCTGGGTCCGCGTGATCATTCCCGCCGCAACCGGCACGTTGACCGCCGGGTCGATGAGAATAAACCCGCCCGTCGCCCGATTGTCCTGATACGTGTCCAAAAACAGCGGTCGAGACGTCGTGATCGCCACGCGTCCGATCTCGTTGAGTTCCAGCGTTTCCGCCCCGACCCGCTCCAGCGTTTCGATATCTAGCCGATAGTCGATCGCCCGCACTTGGCCCGCCGCTTCCCGAGTCGAATGCGCCACGATGTAAGGTCGGTCGAGCTTCAGCGGTTGCTCGCCCATCCAGCAGATCGTCGCCTCAAACGCTTGAGTCGAATCGATGGAATGCTCAACCCGGACCAGCGTATCGCCCCGGCTCACATCGATCTCGTCCTCCAGCGTCAGGATCACCGAGTCGCCGACCCGAGCCGACGTGAGTGAGCCATCGGCCGTCTCGACCGAACGAACTCGGGAACGAAGACCGTTTCGGGCCACCTTCACCTCCGCACCGACGCTGATCTCCCCGCCCGTAATCCTCCCGGCAAAGCCGCGAAAGTTCTGGTCGGGCCGGATCACGCATTGAACCGGCAGCCGAAAGAGCCCATGCGAGGGGTCGGCTTCAAGCGGAACGGTCTCGAGGTACTCGAGGATTGCCGGTCCGCCGTACCAAGGCATATTCCGGCTCCGTTCGACCACGTTATCGCCCTGCAGGGCCGAAATCGGCACGAAGTCCACCGTCTGGTCGCTCATCCCGGCCAAAAAGGTTCGAAACTCAGACTCGATTTGGCGAAAAACGCTCTCCTCAAACCCCACCAGGTCCATCTTGTTCACCGCGACCACGACCCTCGGCACCCGCAGCAAAGCCGCGATGACCGCGTGGCGGCGAGACTGATTCAGCAGGCCCTTTCGGGCATCCACAAGAATCAGGGCGAGGTCCGCCGTCGAGGCGCCGGTCACCATGTTACGCGTGTATTGAGCGTGCCCCGGCGTGTCCGCGATGATGAATCGCCGCTTCGCCGTCGAAAAATAGCGATAGGCCACGTCGATGGTGATCTGCTGTTCCCGCTCGGCACGAAGCCCGTCGGTCAGCAGAGCGAGGTTAATATCCTCCCCATCGCTCACCCGCAGGATCGCCTCGTACTGGTCGTCGGGAATCGCCTTCGAGTCGAAAAGCAACCGCCCGATCAGCGTGCTCTTCCCATCGTCCACGCTTCCCGCCGTCGAGATGCGCAAGACCTCGTGTCCGCCTTCGGCGGTTTTTGGTTCTACGGTCGTCATCTCAGAAGTAGCCCAGTCGCTTGCGGTCCTCCATCGCCGCCTCGGATCGCTTGTCGTCGCCCCGCGTATTTCGCTCCGTCACGCGAGTCAAGCCAAGCTCGACGATCACCTCTTCGATGGTCCGTGCCCGAGACTCGATGGCCCCGGTACAGGTCGCGTCGCCGATGGTTCGGAACCGAACCTCCTTCTCCAAAACGGTCTCGCCGGGCAGGGCCGCCGTGTAAGGCGTGTCCGCATAGAGCACGCCTTGCCGCAATATCACGTGCCGACGATGGCTAAAGTACAGGCTTGGCATTTCGATTTCGCGGGCTGCGATATATCGCCAAATGTCAAGCTCGGTCCAGTTGCTGAGGGGGAACACTCGGAAGTGCTCGCCCGGATGCTTTCGGCCGTTGAACAGGCTCCAAAGTTCTGGTCGCTGGGCCTTGGGGTCCCATTGCCCAAACCGGTCTCTAAACGAGAAGAACCGCTCCTTGGCTCGCGCTTTTTCCTCGTCTCGGCGTGCGCCGCCCATCGCGGCGTCGGCCTTCAGGTCGGCAATCGCTTCCAGCAGGGTCTGCGTCTGCAGGCCGTTTCGGCTGGGGTGCGGCCCCGGCTCTTCCACGAGCCGCCCAGCGTCGATCAGTTCCTGCACCTGCTTCACCACGAGGTCGCATCCGAGCGACTCGGCAAACCGTTCGCGAAACGCCAAAGTCTCCTCGAAGTTGTGGCCGGTATCGACGTGCACCAGCTTGAACGGAACCCGGGCCGGAGCGAAGGCGCGCGCCGCCAAGTGTGCGAGCACGATCGAATCCTTCCCACCCGAAAAGAGGAGGATTGGCCGCTCAAACTGCCCGAAAACCTCGCGGATCACATAGATCGCTTCCGACTCTAACGCGCGAAGTCCGGCGTCGAGCGGTTGTCTCACTTGCGTCATCACCATCGGGCATCTCCCGCATGGCAAAGCTCCCTTGACAGCTCGCGTAGGAGGTCGTTTTTGGCCGTCGATGCCGACGCCAGTCGCTCTCGAATGCCGACGGTATCGCCTACCACGACGGTAGCGGGAGGGCGAACCTCCTTCGCTAAATCGACGATGGTCTCCAAAGTGCCGACGACCACTTCTTGCTCGGGCAAAGTCCCTTGCGAAACGATGGCAACCGGCGTTTTGGGCGACCGCCCGTAGCGAATCAAGTTCTCCACGATCACGGGCAGCCGCTCGACGCCCATCAGGAACACCGCCGTCGGAATCAGCGCCGCCGCCCGCCAGTTGTTCTCCTCCAGGCCGCTTTTCTGACCTTCCCGACCGGCAAAAACCGCAAACGCGCTCGCCACTCCGCGATGGCTGACCGGAATGCCTGCGCTTGCCGGAGCCGCGATCGCCGAGCTCACGCCCGGTACCACCGTAAACGAAAGACCTTCCGCCGCCAGGGCCAGCGCTTCCTCGCCGCCGCGTCCGAACACAAACGGATCGCCACCTTTCAGACGGACGACCGTTTTCCCTTTCCGGGCCCAAGCGATGAGGCGCTCGTTGATCGACTCCTGCCGATTGATGTTTCTTGCGCCAAGCTCTTTGCCGACGTACTCGCAGACCGCCTCTCGCGGCGCGTAGTCCAGCAACTCTGGATTCACCAGCCGGTCATAAAGAACCACCTCGGCCCGTCGCAGAGCGTCCGCCCCGCGAACCGTGATCAGTCCGGGATCGCCGGGACCGGCGCCGACGAGGTACACGTGGCCGCTCATGAGACCCTCCGTTGCCCAGCCGCTGCCGTGTCGAGCAGGCGCTCCATCTCGGCGTCCGCCGCCAACGCGTTTCCGTCGGCGATGAAGCCGGGAACCGCCGACGCCAACACGTCTTCCCAAAAGCTCTTGCGAACTCCGTAGCCGACCAATCGATCCTTGACCGCCGGTCGCCACGAGCCCAAGAACTCGGCCAACAAGCCGGCTTCCGGTTCCAAAATCTCGTTCGCAATGCGATTGCGAATCTTCTGAGCCAGCGCTGGACTGCAACCCGACGAGGACACCGCGACCTGCACCGGCCCGCGCCGAACCATTGCCGCCATGATGAAGTTGCAGTAGTCCGGGTCGTCAACCGCATTCGCCAGCCGGTTCAGGCGGTTTCCCGCCTCGTAGACCTCGCGGTTGACCTCCATGTCGTCCGTCGCGCCGATGACCAAAAAGAACGGCAAAACGTCTTCGGGCACAAACTCGCGAGCCAGCCACTCCACCTCGCCTGCCTCGTGCCAGTCCGAAATCGTGTCCAGCGCCTGGGGTGCGATCACAGTCACCCGTGCGCCCGCATCCTTCAGACCGGTGATCTTTTCGACCGCGATTGGACCACCGCCAACGACGAGGCACGAACGCCCCTCCAGGTGGAGGAACACCGAATGGTAGGTTGGGTAGCTCACTCTTCCTGGACTCCCACCTGCACCGGTGTATCGACCCCTTCGGCAAACGGAACTTGCATCAGCGCGGCGAGGTCGTCGTCCGAATTGCGATCCACAAACCCGCTAAAGTCCTCGTCGATCTCTCGCTGATCCAAATAACCGTTGATCAGATGCTCGATCGCATACTTCACCTGTGTCGCCGGGACCTTACGCCAAATCGGCCGAACGAACTTCGAGTCGCGTCCCAGTCGGCCGCCGAGCGAAATATCGTAGCCGTCGACCTTGTCGGTCCCCTGCTTCACCAAGCATCCCTGCAGGCCGATGTCCCCGATGTGGTGCTGGCCGCACGAGTTCGGACATCCGTTGAGGTTGATACGCAAAGGCTCGTCCAGCGAAACGGTTTCGTCCAAATGCTTCACGATTTCGATGAGCAGATTCTTTGTCTCCGTCAGGGCCAAATTGCAGAATTCGTTGCCGGTACACGCCACCGCCGCTCGCCGAATCGACGAGACTCGGTGATACAGTCCGGCCGCCTCCAGCTCCGTCAGAAACGCTTCCAATCGCGCTTCGGGGATATCCGAAAAGATCAGGTTTTGCTGGTTGGTCGTACGCAAAATGCCGTTGCCGTACTCTTCCGCCAGCCGCCCAGCTTCGATGAGTTGATCGCCGGTCATGCGTCCGGTCAGCACCACCGCCCCAACCCAGAAGAGCCCGGCTTGCTTCTGCTCGTGGACCCCCACGTGGTCGCGGAAGTTCTTTCGCGGATCGAGAACGTTCAGGGCCGGATCGGGCGACCAGTCGAGCCGAGCCCGCACTTCTTCCTCGAACTTCTCGATGCCCCATTCGGCGACGAGGAACTTGATGCGTGCCTTCTTGCGATTCTCGCGGTTCCCATAGTCGCGGAAGACTTCGGTCGCCGCCCGAAAAACGTCGACCAGTTTGTCGCACGGCACAAACATATTCATCTGCTGGGCAAAGAAGGGCCGCGAAGACAGTCCGCCGCCCACCCGAATGTGGAACCCGTTTTCGAACTCGCCGTTCGGAAGTTCGCGGCGGACGCCGGTCGCGGCGATGTCGTTGATCTCCGGCTGCGCGCAGTTCTCGGGGCATCCCGAAACCGCCAGCTTGTACTTTCGCGGCAGGTCGGAGAAGTCCTTGTTGTCTAAGAAGAACTGGTGTACGGCCTCGACATACGGCTGGGCGTCGAACACTTCGTGGGGGTCGATGCCCGCCACCGGACAGCCGGTCACGTTGCGCGGAATATCGCCGCAAGCGCCCGACGAGGTGATTCCGACCGAATCGAGACGAGCAAAGATGTCGGGAATGTCCTCGACCGTCAGCCAGTGGAACTGGAAGTTCTGCCGCGTGGTGATATCCGTGATACCCCGCGCATAGATGTTCGCGATCTCGCCGATCACCTTCGCCTGAGGGCTCGTGATGATGCCCCCCGGAATCTTGACTCGAAGCATGAAGTGGCCAACGTTCGGCTTCTGTTGGTACAGCCCGTACCAACGCATGCGCAGGAAGTCGTCGGGATCGATGGAATCGAACCCAGTTTTGGAGTAGCGAACGATGTCTTCCCAGACATCGAGACCGTCTTTTTCTTTCTTAATGCGTTCTGCGTCGTTCATGATCGTTGGATCCTTGAGTGCAAACCGCACTCTTTGTGCTCGGGAGCCTCCCACCACCAGCGGCCGGCTCGAATGTCTTCTCCCGGCTGAATCGCTCGCGTACAGGGTGCGCAGCCAATGCTGGGAAATCCTTGGTCGTGGAGAGCGTTGTAGGGCACGTTGTTTTGGCGGATGTATTCCCAAATCTGGGCCTCCGTCCAATCTGCCAGCGGGTTGAGCTTGACAATGCCCCCGTGGCTCTCATCGATTTCAATCTTGGGGAGCGACGTCCTCGTCACCGCCTGCTCGCGGCGAAGGCCCGTCACCCATCCGTCGCACCCGCTCAAAGCCCGTCGAAGCGGTTCGACCTTTCGAATGCCGCAACACTCCTTCCGGTTCTCGATGGACTCGTAGAAGGAATTCGGTCCCTTCACACTCAGCAGGCGCTGAATCCGTTCGGTATCTGGATAGTAGGTTTCAAACTCGATTCCGTACTTCGCCCGAAAGCGGTCCATCACCTCGTAGGTCTCTTGGTGCAGACGCCCGGTGTCCAGCACGAAGGGCACGATGCCGAGGCCGTTTCGGGAGACGATGTCCACCAGCGCGACGTCCTCTGCCCCAAAACTGCACGCCAGTCGAAGACGGTTTGGGAACCGCTCGACCGCCCACGCCAAAAGCTTTTCGGGCGTTTCGTGCTCGAAAAGCCGGTTCAGGTCTTCGATCTCGGTGACTTCTAGGAGGGTGCTCATGTCAAAAAAGGTCGTCGATCGACAGGTATCGCTCGCCAGTGTCGTAGTTGAAGGTCAGCACCCGGCTGCCATCGGGAATCTCGGGCAGTTTCTGGTTCACCGCGGCCAGGGATGCTCCCGTTGAAATGCCAACGAGCAAGCCTTCCTCCAGCGCCGCTCGGCGGGCAAAGCCGAAGGCGTCGGCCTCGTCGACCGGAATCGTTCCGTCCAAGATGTCGGTGTGAAGGTTCTGCGGAATGAACCCCGCGCCGATGCCCTGGAGGCGGTGCGGACTGGGGGACCCGCCCGAAATCACCGCCGACTTCGCCGGTTCGACGGCGAACACCTTGAGGTTCGGATAGCGGGTCTTCAGGACCTCGGCCACACCGGTGATGTGCCCGCCCGTGCCCACGCCGGTGATCACGTAATCCAGCCCTTCGGGAAAGTCGGCAAAGATTTCCTCCGCCGTCGTTCGCTTATGCACCGCAATGTTAGCCTCGTTGTCGAACTGGCTGGGAATCCAGGCGTTGGGTAGGGTTGCTGCCAGCTCTTGGGCTCGCGCGATCGCGCCGTTCATGCCTTTCTCGCGCGGCGTCAGCTCGAACTTCGCTCCGTAGGCCGACATCAGCTTGCGCCGCTCGACGGACATCGATTCGGGCATCACAAGGATGATTTCGTAGCCCTTGACCGCTGCGACCATCGCCAAACCGACGCCGGTATTGCCCGAAGTCGGCTCGACAAGGACGCTGTCGGGGCTCAAAATCCCCCGCTCTTCTGCGTCCTCGATCATCGAAAGGGCGATGCGGTCCTTGATGCTCCCGCCCGGGTTGGTACGCTCAAGCTTGATCCACACCTCGACATCGCGGTCAAAGAGGCGATTGATTTTGAGGTGGGGCGTATTGCCGATGAGGTTCAGTACTGATTCGCTTTTCAAAGTTAAAACTCCTGGGTTAGATGTTGAAATCGTGTAGTTCGTAGGTTGTTTGGTCGTTGGTGCTGCGCACCGTGTTGCGGTGGCTGACCACCGAGTGGGGAGGAATGCTTTCCGTGATCCAGCTATTGCCGCCGATGACGGAACCAGCGCCGATGCGGGTGTCGCCGCCCAAGATCGTTGCGTGGGCGTAAATCACCACCTCGTCCTCGATGGTTGGGTGGCGCTTCACCTTCGCCAGCCGTTTGTACACGTGGAGAGCCCCTAGCGTCACGCCTTGGTAAATCTTCACCCGGTCGCCGATCGTCGAGGTCTCGCCGATCACCACACCGGTGCCGTGGTCGAGGAAGAAGGACCGCCCAATCGATGCGCCCGGATGGATGTCCACCCCGCTTTGCCGATGGGCGTGCTCGCCCAATAGCCGCGGCAGGAGCGGCACGCCAAGCTCATACAGGGTGTGCGCGATCCGGTGGGTGGCGACGGCATAGAAGCCGGGGTAGGCGAGTATGATCTCATCCAGGCTCTCGGCCGCCGGGTCGTTTTGGTAAAACGCCTCGGCATCCTCCAGCAGAAGCTCGTAGACGTTCGGCAGAGCCGCCAAGAAGGACTCGGCGATCTCCAACCCTACGGTGGGGTAGGTCTCGCGCAGGTCCCTAAGAGCCTCGTTCAACTGCACTTTCAGCAGGTCGTATCGGTTCTCGATGCGAACTCCATCCTGGGCAAAATGAGGAAAGAGGAGCGAGAGCGAACTCGCCACAAATCGGTTGGACCAGGCGCGAAGATCCGACCGGTATGGGTACCGGGCGTGCGCTTCTGCCAGTCGGTCGGTAAAGGCGGTCTCAGTCACGTTTGTAGCCGTTCTCACGGTTGAGATCGATGTAGTGCCGCCAGTTCTCGGGCACTTCGCTGTCGATCATGATGGCGTTGACCGGGCACTCCGACTCGCAAAGTCCGCAGTCGATGCACTCCTCGGGGTTGATGTAAACCATGTCCTCCCCTTCGTAAATGCAGTCGACGGGGCAGACCGTGACGCAGGACTTATCCTTGACTCCGATGCAGGGTTCTAAAACGACGTAGGGCATATCGATTTTCCGGTTGGGTGAAGTGAGGCGGCAACGGCGCGGCCCAAGGTTTGGCGAGAAGCAAGTGACTCGACGCGTCGTCGAAGTCGAATCACGGAAACAGAAAAGGTCGTCATGATGTGGCAAACCCCCAACGCTGACGAACATGGGTCTCGAGCGGACGGAAGAACAGATGCTCCGCCCCCAACCCCAGCGCCATGATGACGATCATCACCGCCAGCACCTGGCTCATATCCGCCAGTTCGCGCCCCATCATCAAGATGTGCCCCAGGCCGAGGCTGACGAACAGCAGTTCGCCGCTCATCAATGCGCGCCAGGCATACGACCAGCCCAGCTTCGCCGCCGTCAGCAGGGCGGGTTGGGAAGCCGGAATCAGCACTTCGGTGTAGGTTCGCAAGGGCGAGGTGCCCATGGTTCGCGCCGCCCGGAGGTAACTCGGCGGAAGATGGCGAACGCCATCCTTGACCGCCATCGCGATGGAAACCAGCGACCCCATGACGATGACGAACAGGATCGCGCGGTCATTCAGCCCAAACCAAAGCAAGGCCAGAGGGAGCCAGCAGATGCTGGGCAACGTCTGAAATGCGCTGACCAGCGCCCCCACCGTATCCTCGATCCATGCGACCTGGGCCAGCAGGGCTCCCAACGGCAGCCCGATCCCCAGCGAGATCGCATAGCCCAGGCACACCCGCCTCAGGCTCACAATCGTCGCATTCAGGAGCGTGCCGTCCCGACCGAGGTCCGCCAGGGTTCCCGCCACCTTGGCCGGCGACGGAAACAGCGTCGAATCCCAGATCTGACGCTGGGCCACAAACGCCCACGCGGCGATGAGGAAGACGAAAAACAGGGCGGTGCGGAGCGCCTTCATATGTACATCGCCTCCGACACATCGTCGATGCCGATGCCGTACTTCATCTCCATCGAGATGCGCTTGGCCAGCCGAGCCACGTCTGCGTCGTCCACTTGACGCGGCCGCAGAATGCGAACGTCGAAAATCGACTGAATACGCCCGGGTCGGGGCGTCATCAAAACGACTCGGTCGCCGAGCGTCACCGCCTCGCGGACGTTGTGGGTCACGAAGATCACACTCGTCGCCGAAGCCTGCCAAAGCTCCTGCATTTGGTCGTACAGGTCCTCCCGCGTCAGCGCATCGAGGGCGGAAAACGGCTCGTCCATCAAAACCACTTTCGGATTGGTGACCAGCGCCCGAGCGATCGCCACCCGCTGCCGCATGCCACCCGAAAGCTCGTGGATGTTCCGATTCTCGAACCCTGCGAGTCCGACGTTGGCCAGAAATTCGCTTGCCCGCTCCGCTCGCTCTTTGTCCGAGACGCCCAACTGGCGAAGCCCAAACTCGACGTTCTTCTGCACCGTCAGCCAAGGAAAAAGCGCGCCGTCCTGGAATACGACGGCTCGGTCCGGCCCCGGACCTTCGATCGGCCGCCCATCGATCGTCAGCAGCCCCGAATCCACTTTTTCAAGGCCGGCGATCACGTTAAGCAAGGTCGATTTCCCGCACCCGGACGGCCCAACCAGCATCACAATTTCGCCTGGCTCGACCTCTAACGAAACATCCGAGAGAGCCTGGACCACATGCCCACGACTGCTAAAAGTCTTGTTGACGCCTTCGATCACCAGTTGAGAACTCATCGTTGGCGATCCTTGCGCGCTCGCGTGAGAGCTTGCGTATCGATCAATCCTGAAAGGCTGACCTCGGACGGCTTTTGGTACCCCGCTACCGTCGCGGCTTTTGCAAAGCTGTCGATGCTCTCCTCGTTCGGGTCCTCGCTGAACAAAACATGCGACCAAGCCTCGTTCAGCACGTCGCCCTCCAGCGCCTTGCCCGTCAGCCGCTTCAGCTCCGAGTTGACCGCCACCTTGGCCTCCGCATCGTGTTGCCGAATCCATTCGAGGGTGTCGAGGTGGGCCCGCAAGACGTTGGTCACGACATCCGGGTGGGCGTCGGCAAACTCGGCACGGACCACCAGCACCGTTGTGCTGAACTTCCCTTCCGGCCAAAGATCGCGCTCGTCGACGACGGTCTTAGCTCCCGCCTCCTTCTTGATGCGGGCCGCCCAGGGTTCGGGGACCCAGGCCGCGTCAACCTGTTTTTGGAGAAAGAGAGCGAGAATGTCGGGGTTTTTGATCGGCGCAATCTCGACCGTGCCCCCGCGCTCTTTTGCCCGTAGGCCGTTCTGACTGAGGAAATAGCGGCAAGAAACGTCCTGGGTTCCGCCAAGCTGAGGCACCGCCACGCGCTTGCCGTCCAAATCGCGGACGCCGGAGATTTGGACATCGGCCCGCCGAATCAGCGACGCGCCACCCAGGCACGCCCCCGAGATGATCCGCAACGCCTTCCCGTTGGATTTCAGATAGGCATTGACCGCCGGACTGGGGCCGACGAAGCTAAAGTCGATTTCTTTGGCCAAGAGCGCTTCGATCGCCTCGGGTCCCGCGTTGACCACCATCGGTTCCACCCGGTAGCCCGCCAGGTCCCGTTGCCAAATCCCTTTTCCGATCCCGATCAGACCGGGCGCGTGGGTGATGTTGGGAAAGTAGGCAACGCGAATCGCTCCGCTTTTGCCCCGGCTAGCGGCCGGAGCATCCTTCGGACCCAGGAAGATCAGCCCCGCCGATACGGCGAAGAGGGTGAGCGCGGGCAACCCAAGCTGACTTCCGAAATTCATCGTCTCTCCAGAATAGACTATTTAGTCCATAGAGTATTAGATTAAACCTCAATACGGCACAAATGGCCTACGAATTCGATTTGAAAGTTAACAAACGAAGGAAAATCGGCGCGACGCCTAAATGATGTAATTGAGAATCTCGTCCTGGCCTTCGTCAGCTTTGCGCTGTCGATCGCGAAGATCGGCGAAGGTCGTTTCGTTCAGGACTCCCAGCATCGCCTTGGCGACTTCGTCGAGGGCGTTGCGGATGGCGCAGGTCGACGGGTTTGGACAACCACAATCGTTAAAGTTGCCGGACACATTGCAGCTCAAATCGACAACGGCGCCGTCCATGGCGGCAAGGACTTGACCGAGGGTGATGTCCTCGGGAGCCACCGCCAGGCAGTAGCCGCCGCCCGGCCCTTTTCGACTGGTGAGGAAGCCGGCCTGCTTGAGATCGAGCAGAATCTGCTGGAGATATTTGAGGGGCACCTTTTGCCGGTCGGCGATATCCTGAATGAGGATCGGCCCTCCCGGATACTGAAGACTGAGGTCCAAGAGAGCCCGCGTGGCATACCGGGCTCGGCTCGACAGCATAGATGGATTATAGCTCCCCTGGTTCGTGGGTGGTCGGTTAGGTGGACGACATCTTCTCGCTTGCGGTGGCCATGTCTTTGTGGGACGGGACGATTGAGGGCAAGGGCTTTCTACTTTCTGCCGAACCCACTTTGGGGGTGCTCAAGCCTGCTTCGCTGGCTGGTAGGGCCCATTCCCTCTCCGGTTTCTCGCAATGCGAAAAAGGGAGGGGAAAATCCATTGTCGTGACCGATCAAAGGAGTGCGGCCCATTGGGAGGGTGGGCATCCTGCCCACCATAGTTTGACGCGGCCCTGGTAAAGACGTCTGCCTTTTTGCCGAAGTCCGAGGTTGGAGGGTCACCAGTGCTGGGTAGTAGGCGTCACGCCCGCCAGGAAGACAAGTATACGAAAGGAGTGCGGGGTGCAAATCAATGAATCCTCCCCACCGCTTCACTGCGTTCAGCGACTCCCCCCGGGAAGTAGCGTGGCTAGTACGCTTGAACGAAGTTCATACCAATTCGCCATTTTGGAATAGTCCGTGTATGGTGATGCACCGACCAGACTCCGGATTCCGAATAACCGCGCTACTCCCTGGTCCGCAATGGAGCCTGCCTTTGTGGCAGGATTCATGTGGAGTGGCTGAGCCGACCTTAGGCGAAGCCGTAAGCCTTAAGCCTTAAGCCTTAAGCCTTAAGCCTTAAGCCTTCGTAAAACGAGGCTATCCCTTGGCGAAGGGATCGGTGAGAGAATCGAACCGTGGGATAGATGACAAACCTCCGCAATAACAAGAGAACCACGCGGGAGTGTCTGAGATTAAGGGACTGCTCGGTCGAAAAGAGGCCATCGACTATCCCCCGGTTCGATTCTCTCACCGGCCACTACATTTCTGCCTTTGTGGCAGGATTCCTTGGATGTTCCTAGACCTAGCGAATCACACCCTTTGCCTGCCTTCTGTGCTCAGCGCCACTGTTTATGCAGTGCCCCTACTTGTCTTGGAACGACCTCGGAGAGGTCGCAGAGCTTAGCCCGGGGTGCTTGCACCCCGGGAATTGTCCCGTATCAGCAAAGGGCCCGAGGAGTCCCGAGAATCGGGACTGGGGATAGAAATCCAGACCCGGCGCTCCATCCACCAAGCGCACAAACACTGACCAATGCAGGGCTGAAGGCCCGTTCTAACTTAGCCCAGCCCAACCGGGCTGGGTAGAAGGTCGAGGCAAGAAAAGTCCGAGGAGTCCCGAGTATCGGGGCGACCCGGGCGAAGCCCCTTTGGCGGGCGTGGCGCCCAACCTCCAACCCCGCGAGACAAGTCTCGCCCCGATTCCGCTTCGCGTCATCCTCAGAAAATAGTGCCTTTGTGGCACTATTTTCCAAGGGCTCTTCCTCTCTTCGCTCGGCGGGGTCCAGCGACGTGCCAAAGCGTCCCGATCCTCGGGACGCACTCCAAATCGCCTGACCTCCCGCGCTCTGCTTTCTGTACTCTGCGCCCTGCGCCCCTACCGTCCAACAACGACCTCGGAGAGGTCGCAGAGCTTAGCCCGGGGTGCTTGCACCCCGGGAATTGTCCCGCACACGAAGAAAGTCCAAGGAGTCCCGAGTACCGGGGCGACCCCGCCATTATGGCGGTCACAAAAGGTCATCCACCCCGTCGCTTCGCGACACCCCTCCAAGCTTTGGAGGGGAGATGGTTTTGACCCTGCTTCGGTGCTACGCGAGCAACTCCCTTTGAACCCTCAAAACCTCTGATCAAAGATTCATGCGTTCGCCCTGAGCCTCGGCGCTGAGGGTGCGGTCCGGGGTTGTCCCGCTCATTGAGCAACCCACATCTTGTCCACCAAAGCCACCCGGCCCCGGCTCATGATGAGCCAAAAACTAGAAAAGACAAGATTTACATTGCACAAGAAAAATATTGTGCAATTCTCCTCCTCTTCTCAAGGAACGCAATATTGGGCTGGGCGGGAACTTCGTGACGCCCGCCCTCCAACGCAGCGAGACAAGTCTCGCGCAAACCGCACCGCCCGAAAACTTCCTCTACGCCCACCACACCGGACTCACCACCCGATTCGAAGCCAAGATGGTCCACCAATTCCTCGACTGGCTCGCCGACCCATAACGCTCCCGGTTTACGGCCCCGTTCCCGGTTCACGGTTCACGGCATCCAACATCACCGCCAAACTCGCCTGGGACATCTTAATACGCGGGTGGTCAGGGTTAAGAACTTCAAGACTGCTATCGATCACTTTTCGCATAAGAGCGATCGCCTCGTCTCGCCGCCCCAGATTCCAATAGGTCCAAGCTAGGTTGTTCATCGCCGACAGGGTTTCGGGATGGCGCGGACCGGAAATCTCGGTCCTTAACTCCAGTACTTCTTCCATCAGCTTCAAGGCTTCTTCATGACGGCCAAGTTCGACGTAAGTGGAAGCCAGGTTATTCATCGCCGTTAAGGTGTCAGGGTGGCGTGGACCGGAAATCTCGGTCCTTAACTCCAGTACTTCTTCCATCAGCTTCAAGGCTTCTTCATGACGGCCAAGTTCGCTGTAAGTGGAAGCCAGGTTATTCATCGCCGCCAGGGTGCGGGGATCGCGCGGACCAAGAATCTCGGTCCTTAACTCCAGAACTTCCTTTTGAAGGTTCAACGCCTCTTCGTGACGGCCAAGCGCACTATAGGTCCTGGCCAGGTTGCCTTTAGCCGTCAACGTGTTCCTGTCTCTTTCGCCAAGGTTCTCTCCAGAAAGTCGAACTGCGGCCTCATGCAGAGCAGATGCTTCGGTGTAGCGACCGTGGGCATCGAGGATCGATCCGTAGACACTCAAGGCCAAGAGTCGCCATCGATCCGATTCGGGCAGAAGCCGTTCCGCCAGACGGTACGCTCGTTCGGCTTCGGCCAGTATGCCGATCCCGCCCCATGCCTGAAAGCCATGATCGGCGATGATGTATAAGCATTGAATCACGGCTTCGGATTCCGGCGCTCGCTCGGCGAGGAAGCGCCAAACCGGAACCAGACGCTCGCGGGCTTGCCAGTCTTCGAATTCTTGGCCAGGATCAGCTAAGTCTGCCGCCCACGCTAACGCTTCGTACCGCTTCGGTTCTCCATCCTCTGCACCCGAATCGAGCAGGCGGACGATGCGCTGAAGGTGGCGGTGCATCGTCAGCAAATCGTGCTCGGAATCGACATGGATCAGTGATTGGTTCCGCGCGGCAAGGATCACGTTGTCCAGCGACATCCCTTGCAACGATTCGACGACCTCACCGTACTTGACGCGAAAAATCTCGGGTGGAATGCCGTCCGGTGGCAGGTACGCACACCACCGCACCAATTGCCCTGCCTGTGGGCACGCTTCGTCTAGATGCTTCAGCGAAAGCTCGACGGTTGCGTAGGCCGGCTCGTGCTTCAGACCCAAACCGTCGGCCGCTTCTTTCGAAAGTTCGGCAAAGCGCGCGCGAAACTCGGCCAAGTACTTCGCCGGTCTCCACTGATAAGCAAACGCCGTCGCCCCTGCTTGGTCCAGGGCAAGCTGATAGCCGTCTACGTCGCGGCTCAACTCCAGCGCCGCCGCCCGATCCTCTTTCGAAAACGAATCGAACGAAGCCTTTTCTCGGTTCAATGCCCGGCGCAAGAACATCAACGCTCCTTCCTCTTCCGGCAACTTCTCAACGCGAATCGTCGTCGCCAGTTGTCCCCAATGCTCCCGCCGCGAGGTAATCAGCACATGCGGACCATGAAGGTTGAGCAAGGCGTCGATGAACCCGACATCCTGTCCCAACTCCTTGGCTGCCGCCTCATCCTGAGCACGCAACCCCTCCAGGTCGTCCACGTTGTCCAGCACGACCAGGCATTCGCTCATCTCGCGCAAAGTCTCCCGCATTCGCAACGCCCGTTGCAGACCCACGTTCGGCTGACCCTCCAGCCCGTCATCCTTGCCAAACGTCCGCTCACACGCTCGCGCCAAGTCCGTCTGCAATGCCGCCCGGTCGCGTCCGCTAAACCAAAACACTCGCTCGTACTCGTCGGCAAACCGTTGGCAGTACTGCAAGGCAATCTCCGTCTTGCCGATGCCGCCCTCGCCCACCAGCCCCGCCGCCTGACCGAGGCTCACATGCCCCGTCGCCAGCTTGGTATGCACCTCCGTCAGCACCTCCTCCTGCCCGGTAAAGTACGGCGTCGGTCGGTTGGGAAGCATCCAAAGTTTGTTGGGTACCGCCGAAGGTTTCGGAGCGAACGGCGACAAACCGACCGGCGGAATCTCGGGCCGAACCTTGTGCAAGGCCCGCAGAAGCTCTTGGTAGTTGTCTTCCGAGTAAGGTCGTCTAGCGAGGTCGATAAAGTATTTGCCCCTGGCATAGATCGGCAAAGAGGTCCCCTTGTCGCCCGATGCAATCACGGGGATGAACTTTCGATGGTTCTCGTCGTACAGGATTTCGCTGGTGATGATATCGCCTTCGTAAGCGACTGCGCCCTTCCTCTCATCAGCCCGAACCTTGTATTTTGGAGTGCAGATGATGACGACGAAATCGTTGTCGGCAACCGCCTGCTCCATGAAGTGCGGAACCTGGTCGCCAGGCACCGAGTGCCATTGGTCGAGAATAGTCTCTACGCCATCGTTTCGCAGACGAGTGGCTAGTTCTCGCACCCAATCTTTGTGAGTGTCGTCATCCCACGAATAAGAAATGAACGCGGTTGGAGTCTTCTTTGGTTCGTCCATCGCTTATCGGTTACATTTTATCAGGCTGTCGTCGAATTTGAGAATCCTCGACGTCGGTGGCAAAAGGATGGGACGCTCACAACTCCCAGTCACCGTTGACCACTCCACCCCTCACAGACCCGCCGCGTCCTCCAAGCTCATTCCCTGACCCAACCGATAAGCCTCCTCGAAAGCCGCATCCCCGATCGCCGAGCGCACAGCGCCTTCCGTCGCCGACCGACGCGCCATCAGCTTCTGCGGAAGCTCCGCCCTGGTCTGTTCCCGAAGGCTATCCGCTTTGCCGTATGCCTTGGCCGCATCCACCAAGCTCCCCTGAGTCCGAACCAAGAGTGTAGCCAGCACTTCCAGCGCATCCGCCATGAGGCGCAGCACACTGTTCTCCGAGGCAAACCGGAGGGCTGCCGACAAATACCGCCGAGCTCCGTCCACATCGCCAAGCTCCAACAACGTCGCCGAAAGATTCTGAGCCGACCTTGCCGCCATTCGAGGATGGTGATTTTCCTCTGCCAGCCGCAAAGCCTCCAACTGGACTTCGGCCGATTCTTCGAATCGACCCATTGTGTAGAGCAGATACCCGAGGTTGCCAAAATTGGCGGGCGGAGCGTCGGTGTCCCCGATCTCCTTCGCCTTCGAAATTGCCTCTCGAAGGAGGGCTTCAGATTCGATATCGTCGCCAAGTTGGCACACCGCCGCACCTAGGCTGCGGAGAACAGCGGCCTCGCCGATCTTGTTGCCGACCTCGCGCTCAGCCTTGAGTGAATCGCGAAGCAGCGGCACCGCCTTCTCAAACTCTCCTAGCACGATTTGGTGGTTGGCCATGGCCCGCACGGCGGCAGTCTCCAAAAGCTTGTCACCCACCTGGCGAGCAATGGCTAACGCTTCGTCGAGGTGATCTATCGACTCGGAATATCTGCCCAGCGGGCCCGCCATCGCCGATGCCGTCATCAGCGCTTGAGCGCGGGTCCGTGGTTCACCGGGCGTCGTCTGAAGGAAGGCTGTCGCCCATTCGTATCCCTCTTGAAAACGGCTTCCTCGACTCCAAAAGATGCGCATAAAGCCAATGAGCCGTAAGGCGGTCTCCGCCCGCTCGGGGTCGTCGCTCGCCCACATGAGGGCGGCGCGGATATTGTCGGTCTCCGCCGAAATAGCCTCTTGCCACTTGGCTTGATCGGGCCCATGAAACAGCCGGTCGCCTTCTTCGGCCAGTTGGGTGATGGCTTCCAAATGACGATCTCGCCACACATCGGCCCTACTCCCCACGAGCTTTTCCGACGCATAGTCGCGCACGGTTTCCAGTATTCGGTACCGGCTGGTTTCGCTGTCTCCTTCCAAGAAAATCAGCGATTTTTCCACTAAATTGGAGAGCAGGTCGAGGACGTCGAACTCATCCACGATGTCGTCGCTGCACACCCGCTCGGCCAGCCGCACCGTCCATCCGCCGCGAAAAACGCTCAGGCGCAAAAGCAACTCCTGCTCCGCCTCCTGTAGAAGGTTGTACGACCAATCGATCAGGCCCTCTAGGGTCTGTTGACGCTTCAACGCCGTTTTCGACCCGCCTGTCAGCAGACGGAACTTCTGATCCAACCGACTGGAAATGTCCTGGGCCGACATCGAACGGAGACGAGCGGCGGCGAGTTCGATGGCCAGAGGAATGCCATCCAAGCGCGAACAGATCGAGGCCACCGCTGGGGCGTTCGCGTCCGTGACTCGGAAGTCGTGCCGGGCCAGACGGGCGCGCTCGACGAAGAGCTGTACCGAATCGCAATCGGCCAGAACGGAGGCGTCCACATTGGGCTTCGGCGTTGCCAACGACCGAACTCGGTACACCTGCTCCCCCGAGATGCCGAGGGCCTCGCGGCTGGTAGCCACAAGGCGCAGATTTGGGCACGCATGAAGCACTTCGTCGATGAGCTCCGCCGAGGCATCCAGCACATGCTCGCAGTTGTCGATGACGATCAGCATCGCCTTGTCTTTGAGTCTCTCGACCAAGGTTTGGGTCATCGTTCGCCCTTCCTCCGACCGATATTTGAACACGTCGGCCACGGCATTAGGGACGAGCTCGGGGTCGGCTAACGGGGCGAGATCGACGAACCAAACGCCGTGGGCAAACCGCCCCACCTGGTCGGCGGCAAACTCGATGGCGAGGCGGGTTTTGCCGGTGCCGCCCATGCCAGTCAGGGTGAGAAGCTGAGCTTTGGTGCTCAAAACTTCCAGGTCGAGCCGTTCGAGCTCACGACCAATGAAGCTGGTGCGGGGTCGGGGGAGATTGTTGGGCCGGTTATCCAGCGTCGCAAGAGCGGGAAACTCCTGGTCGAGGTCGGGGTGGTCGAGTTGGAAAACCTCGTCGGGGTGCGAGAGGTCGCGGAGGCGATGGGTGCCCATCGAGCGAAGTCCGGCTTGTTCCGGCAGTTGGTTTTGGACGGCTTCGCTTGCCGCGCCTGAGACCAGAACTTGGCCGCCGTGCCCAGCCGAGAGCAGGCGTCCCACCACGCTGAGCGTGACGCCGAAGTAGTCGCCGTCGCGCTGATGCGCCTCTCCGGTGTGAACCGATGCCCGAACCCGGATCGTCGCGCCCGGTGGCCAGTCAGCGGCTTTGAGCCGCTTTTGAATCTCCAGGACGGCCGCGACCGAGGCGGTCGGAGACTGAAACGCGGCGCAGAAGGCGTCGCCGACGGTCTTGAAAACATAGCCGCCGTGTTGCTCGATGGTTTTGCGGAGCAGAACGTCGTGAAGCTCTAGCGCGACTTTCATCGCCTCTGGCGATTCTTGCCAAAGGCGGGTGCTCCCCTCGATATCAGTGAATACAAAGGTGACGGTTCCGCAAGGTATTTCGACCATTCCCCAGACTTATTATAAGCCGTTCGGTTTGCGAGTCGTCGGTGCCGACGCTCGGGTCACGCGGCTTTCGGTTTTGGCTTTTTGCGCATGGTTTGGCACGCCGAAGGCGATTTTTAGCGAAATAGCAGGCTAGTTTCATTTTTAGCGTATCATTTCAGTGACGTTACTGTTTTAGAGAAAATGATAAGGAAAGTTATCAAAATTACGAGAACATTACCGAAATTGTCAATATTAGGACCTAGATTAACGAAATGGCACTGATCGGCGGAGCATGGCTGGCAAAAGAATACGGCATCGAGCCGGTTCAACCCTTGCGGTATCAAAGCAAGATCGGCGCGTCGCGCCTGCGTCATTTTGAATCTGGAATCTGGAGGAATCAGTTCCCTCCCCAGTACCAACCGCCCAACACCATCGCTGGGCACCTGGAATTCATGTTTCGCCACGAGGCCGTCCACCTCGAATTTTTCTACCGACTCTTCCGGACCATCGATTCCAACGAGCTTGCGGGATGGATTCGTTCGGCACCGACGGGCAAATATGCTCGCCGGGCCGGATTTTTCTACGAGCACCTCACCGGCTTGGAACTCGACTTCGAGGGCGTTTCCAACGGGGGATACGTCGACGCGCTCGAGCCCGACCGCTACTTTACGAGCTCGATCGCGACTAATGACCAGCGCTGGCGGGTTCGACATAATCTGCCGGGCACCTCGTGGGCGACCCCGACCGTCCTCCTGACCGACGAGGTGAAGGAGGCCATGCGCTACGACATTAGGGCCCAGTGGCAGGAGCTCGAACGGGAATTCGGCGCCGACCTCCTTCTCAAAAGCGCCGTCTGGCTCACCACCAAAGAGAGCCGGGCCAGCTTCGCCATCGAGCATGAACAGGACGATACCGACCGCACCCAGCGGTTCGCCCGGGCGATCGCTGAATTTACCGGTCGGTACGAGAATCCCTTTGATATCCAGGCCCTCGAAAACCTCCAGAGAGCGATTCTCGGCGAGAATGCAACCCGTTATGGCCTGCGCCGCTCGCCGATTTTTGTGGGAGAGCAACGTTTAGCCGGGCAGACGGTGCACTACATTGGTCCGCATTACAACGAACTCGAACGACTGCTCAACGAACTTCGCACCCTCGACCTTCGGACAAGACACGCGAATTCGATCGTGAGGGCGGCCATCCTCTCGTTCCTGTTCGTATACATCCATCCGCTCTCCGACGGCAACGGCCGGGTTTCCAGATATTTGATCAACGATGTTTTCCGCCGAGACGGAGAGATTGCCGACCCATTCATCATTCCCGTTTCGTCGGTGATTAATTCGGCGATGCCCGACTACGACCGCGTCCTGGAGCAGTTCTCCAAGCCCTTTATGGCCCACTACCAGGGCCAGTATCGGTTCGGGCAAGAGGTGACCTACGAGGACGGCGTGATCTCCAATTTCGCGTTCGACGCCTACGACGACGCCCTCATCCCGCTCCGCTATCCCGACCTGACCAACCACGTGGCGTACCTCGCCCGGGTCGTTCGCCAAGGTATCGAAACCGAAATGGTGGAGGAGGCCCGCTACCTGCTTGGCCACACCAACGCCCGAAAGGCGCTGAACGAAGTCATCGAGGGGTCCTCGCACGACCTCGACCGCATGATCCGCTCGATTCGGCAGAATCAAGGAGCGGTGAGCGGCAAGCTCAGAGCCGAATTCCCGATTCTTGAGAATGAAGGGATCGCTTCGAGGGCGTCGCAGGCGGTGATGCAGGCATTCGAGGCATCGCCGACGGTCTTGAAAACATAGCCGCCGTGCTGCTCGATGGTTTTGCGGAGCAGAACGTCGTGAAGCTCAAGCGCGACTTTCATCGCCTCTGGCGATTCTTGCCAAAGGCGGGTGCTCCCCTCGATATCAGTGAATACAAAGGTGACGGTTCCGCAAGGTATTTCGACCATTCCCCAGATTCATTATAAGCGGCTGACCACCATCTACCGATTATCGGGTAATGCTTACCGTTTTTCGGGTAATAATAGCCGTATGGAGAACGGAACGAAAGAACCGGGGCTGTTTGGCAGTGAGGCGAAGACAAGAGTTCTCCTCGCGATCTATCTGCTGAATGAGACGTATGCGAGCGAGCTGGCCCAGCTCCTGGGGCGTAGCGTCAGCCGAATTCAGGAGGCGGTGGCCGGTTTTGAAACTGTGGGCGTGGTGGTGACCAGGATGTTTGGCGGCGCCCGCGTGATTACGCTTAATCCAAACTATTTTGCGGCAGAGGAATTGAAAGAGTTGTTGCGAAAGCTGGGAACCGAGGACGTCGTTCTCCAGAAGATGCTCGCCAAAAAGCGACGACGCCCGCGCAGGATGGGGAAGGAACTGTGAAGCTAGAACCTGGAATTTCAATCTCCGATCTTGCGTTTTGCGTTGGAGAAACCTTTATTGCCGATGGGGCGAAGGCAGTCCTTAGCGGTGGCGGAGCGGCGGTCATCTATGCTCCCGAGGCGTATCAATCCCACGACCTCGACTTCATTCTCGAATATTACGATGGGCTCTCACCACTTTTGACAAATCTTGGCTTCTATGAGAAACACAGGCAGTACAAGCATCCCAACTTTTCCTGGACTCTTGAGTTTCCTCCCGGTCCACTGGCAATCGGAGGAGACTATGACATTGCTCCCACAAGGTTGGTTAATCCCGATACAGGATATCGACTGGACATTCTCTCTCCAACTGATTGCGTGCGAGATCGCTTAACTCACTTCCTTGCTCCTACTCACTCTGACTTCAGCGCATTGGATCAGGCTGTTGCCGTGGCTCACGCCATACGACCGAAGATTGACCTTGACTTAATTAGAGCGTGGGCATTGAAAGAAGAAAGCCAAAAGGGACGCTACGACCTGTTTGAGAGGCGACTGCTGGATTCTTAGGCCCCGCCGACGAGTCGCTCGATATCAGTGAATACAAAGGTGACGGTTCCGCAAGGTATTTCGACCATTCCCCAGACTTATTATAAGCCGTTCAAAAAACGGCCCGAGCTTTGTCATCCCCTCTGTTCGCGCCAAGCTATTCTCTGGGCAGGATCGAAATATGGCTAAGCCATCGTCGTGAGGCGCACCAGATCGCCCCACATCTAGGGCAGGACGACGTGGAGAAGCAGGGGGGCCTCCGCGCCAATAGAGATCGGAGTTAGCGGTTCGAATCCGGTCGGCTGGGTCGAGTCGATCGTCGCCGCCTCTCCCTCACTCAACTCGAACGTCTCTGATCCGACATGCACCAGCACCGAACCGCGAAGGCCCAACACGAACCGCTCACCCGACACGTCCTCGGAAACGTCAGTCGGAGCAAAAATCTCGGTGATCATCGCAATGTATCGAGACCCTTCCCGGCGGCACCGGAGCGGCGAAATGAAGTGCGTCGCCAGATGGTACCAACCCATCCGGTTGCGCTCTTGCTGGTCGATTTGCTCCGAGTTTTTGAACACCTCGGCCGCTCCATCCTTGCCAATGCGTACCGGCAGCCAAGCGCGCGTCTCCAGCGGCTGCTTGCAGTAAAACTGTCCAGACACCACCTTGGTTTGACGGTTCTGCGGAGATGCCGGCACCCGCCCATAAGCTCGCGAAACTTTCACGTGAGTCGACCAATTCACCGGTAGGCCCGCTTCCATGCGAATGATCGTGTTCTTGCTGACCCCCGCCTTCTCGGCAGCATCGCGCAAGCTAAGGCCGAGCAGAAGCCGGTTTTGGCGCATGGTGGAGCCGTACTCCTTCAGGGACTCTTCCGATTCGGCGGGCTTGGGCATGGGGTGCTTCTTCGATTATACGGTCGCGCGCCGTTCGGCAAGAGATGCAGGGACGTTTCTCGGGATTCGATGCGCCAAAGGCCAAAAAAGTTCGACAAGATTTGACCGGGTATTGGCTGAGTGGTCCAATATGCCGCCGCGATATTTCCTAGGCCCCAAAGACTCGCTCGGCGACGTGGTTATCCTGTCTTCTTAATGATTCGTCGTGCATTTACTCTTATCGAGCTGTTAGTTGTCATCGCCATCATTGCGATTCTCGCCGCTATTCTGTTCCCCGTTTTCGCCCAAGCCAAGGAGAGCGCGAAGCGTACCGCCTGCCTCAGCAACTCTAAGCAACAGGGCATGGCGCTGATGCTCTACATGACCGACGTCGATGGCGTTGTTCCCAGCGCCTACCAAGACTCGAATACCGGCATCTATTACGATGTCTGGAACCATATCATGCCTTACACCAAGAATCAGGACTTGTTCTATTGCCCCGATCGAACTCAGACGGGATGCAACGGCGATCCTGGCAACGGCGACACGTCTCGGTGTATCGGCTATGGATTCAACTGGGGGCCGCTTCAGATGTTTCGAAATGGAGATTTTGAGGGCGGGCTCATGGATCGCTACCAGGTGGATAACGATTGGCAGGGCGCTATCGGCAGAAACGAGAGCGTGGTGGTGGCACCAGCCAGCATGTTTGCATTCTCGGACACCCACGACCGCACCTGGTACACCAACTCGATGAATACCGGACTGACGACATGGGCGGGCACGACCAACCATGAATTGGTCCACGGCGGCCGCTTCAACAACGTCTTTTTCGATGGCCACGCCAAGATGGTCCAGTTCAAAGTCGGCTACGCTCGGCTCGTTACATTCATCCCTGTTCACCTTCTGTTTCCTGCGAACCCAGCCAACGACGGAGATTGGTGTTCGGACCCCGATGAGATGATCAACATTCCCAGCGGCCTGTTTAACGCGACGATGCCGTGCGGCGAAGTGGTCGGAAACTTTCGCGGACGAGTGACCAAATGGGCCCAGGATTAGCCGGGGCCTTTGGGACTGCGCGAATTTATTCGCGCGGAACAGGTCGCATCACGAGCGGTGATGCGGGCATTCGAGGGGTCCACACCGGACGTTGAAGTGTGGCGTTGGATTGCCCCTTTGCTCGATGATCGTTATACGTTAGGAGCCTGCGGGCCACGGAAAAACGAGAGTTGGAGATTCATTGCCTAAGAAGATGCCTAGCAACTGCATTCGGTTTGCTGGCCCAGGGAGTCATTCTCGCGTGATTTGAACAGAATGGACGGCTCACAGCCGTTTGGCTGGGGGTTCAATTCCCCCCGACACAAATCGGGATCATTTTTGAGTGTTGCTGTACCAAGTGACGCTGGAAAACACCCGTCCGACAGGGATCATTCGATCAATGCACTTGTTTCAATCAAAAAGTTAAGACAATCAAGGCTTCTCAAATTGACCCCTTCGGGAAGATCTCGAATCGGCCATACATTTGAAAAGTTTCGACTCTTATCTCGAAGAACGGACATTAGTTTGTTAAGCCGAGACGCGGGTTCATTGAAAGCGCTAAAATACCGCGCTGGTACGCCTCCATGGACTGAGCCGGTGAGTCCCAGCAAGTCAAGATTCTCACGGTGATATCCGAACCCGAGAATTACTAGCCGTTCGGCAGAGTTCAATTTCTCTTGGATCCTTGAGAGATGGCCAGAATCCACTCTTTTTGCCTCACTAATCGTCAGCAAACTCTCGGAGGTGGCAAATATATCCCTTGATTGGCCAACATAAGGGCCCTCACCGAATAATCTACCCCCCGCAATAGGATGCCCGCCGGTCGTACCGAACACGTGCAGGACCGGAATTTGATCAAGCAATAAATTGGCATCTGTTGGCTTACACGATTCATATGCATGGAGATATCTTGAATATAGGAAGTTTTCTAGAGACGTATCGTAGTTGAAGGTTATCACCGCAAGGTCGTTTTCGAGCACGTCGGGATGGGAAGCTGCACCTTCCGTCATCCTAGACCAAAGGTACTGATACCAATTGCTCTCCCCACTCTCAAATCTGCGGACGCTCTCTTCTTCGCAGCGAGTGATAGCGACCACAATTGCGATCTTTGCGATTTCGGCAAAAGTTGGATTCTTCTCTATGAAGAGGTCTATTGAGTCACTTCCAGATTTTCGTAATCGAGACTGAAGATTCTGCAATCCTTTGGTGTCGGTGTCTACGCCCCTGTTGATGTATGTGTAAGGATCTAATTCAAGGATATGCTCTACGAGGCTCTTTCCAGATGGGAATCCATACGGGATGCTCGCTCCTGCCCCTAGCACCAAAACAGTCTTGGTCTTAATCACGGCTTGGAGGGTTCCATTTCCTCTTGCGCCAATGCTAAGTTCTCGCCTACTTCGACCACTGCTCGGGTATCGTCGCGTGCCTGCTTGACATAAACCTGATTTGCTTGCCAGAAGAAATGCGTCAACACGATCAGCCAGCCCACCAGCATGAACAGAACGTAGGGCGGCTTGGGATAGCTCATGATCTGGTAGACGTCGAAGATCGTGACCATCCCGCCAAACCAAGCAATCGGCGCATACCCTGCAACGGCCATCCAAACTGTGTTGGAAATCAGAGTCCGCTTAGTGGCCAGGGCAAAGAACTCGTAGCCCAGCCCGAGAACAGACATAAGGACCAGGGCAACCTGGCCCGCAATCGGGACCACGTTTTCGGGACTGCTTAATACGGTGGGTGCGATAGCATTGTACGAGATTAGCCAGTTTGGACTTTGAGGTAATGAGCTTGGCACCAAACTCCAACTATTAGGCACCTGTCGTCGCGGTGGATCGTAGATACGACTATCTATATCTACTCCAGTCTCGGTCCACTGATCATAAAGCCGATTATTGTCGCTCCATATGATATAGATAGGAACTTTTGAGACATCAAAATAAGTAATACTTCCCTCGACATAGGCCCCACTTCCGCCAGATCCTTCATCCCTGGATGTACGGTAGATAAGCCAGTTATTTGGTGTCATTTGATGTGAATTTGCACCGTCCCCGGCGTATGCGCCAGCGTTTACACCTAAAGGCGATTCACCTGTATTCTTTTTGTCGCCGACTAGTGAGACAACAATATCACGGGTTGTCTTTTGGTCGGAATTTGCGTTGCCTCCGAGATTTACTTTCTTACTTGCCTCGGATCCCTTTAACGGAGCTGATGGTTTAGTATCGTTCGAACTCAAAGGCTTCGAACTAATCGGACGCGAGTCGGATTTTTCTGGCACAGCCTTTTCTTGCTCTGGCACCGAATGGCTCTGTAGTTCTTCCTTGATCGACTCGTAAGCCTGCTTAGCGTATGGCCATCCGTGCACTCCAACCAGAAATGTCAAAGCGCCTAAAGCACCATAAACAAACGGCGAAAAACGCGGTCTACCCATCTCAATTCCTACAAATCGAATTCAAATCCACGACAGGATGTCGCCTAGACTATTCTATCAGGTTTCAAATTTGAGTGTGCCGGATTTGGTAACAGCGAAGTGTAGGATAGTTTCCACTGACCGTGACGAACAACAGGGCCTAAAATCTTAGGTTCTCATGGGTAGGACCGTGACGGCCATGCCAAATTCCTCGTGCCAAGCAGGGAGGTACATCGATTGGAACGGGATAACGAACCTTGACAAGAGAAGTGTCGTAAGCTGATAGGAGAATAATGATTGCGGACCTGTCTGAACTTCGACGGCGATTCATGGGACCTGATGCGGCAAGTGAGATCATGAAGGCGGTCGCCAACAACATTGGCGAATCGGCGAATCTGGAGTTCAAGCAACTCAACGACAAGGGGATGACTGTGCAAGATGGTTCCTTCCCAAAGGACCTTCGAGTTCATCTCGCGGAGAATGTCAGCGCTTTCGCCAATCAAGCTGGCGGCATTATTGTTTGGGGTGTAGAGTGCAGGAAGAACCAGCCGATGGCCGCTTGGCCGTTTCCTCACTGTGAGAAAGTTCGGGACGTAATCAATGACGTTTCTCTCAACATCGTCGAACCAGCAACCGAAATCGAAACCACTGCGGTTCCGTTGGAAAACGGGGTCGGATTTGCAGTTACGTATGTGCCTCCCGCCAAGGTTAAACCGGTTATGTGCACGTTTAATGGCGATAAACGTTACTACTGGCGCAACGGGGAGAGTGCGATCGCAATGGATCATGGCTTGGTCAGAGCCCTGATGTTGGCCACCGCCCGACCAGAGCTTGAACTTCGAACCACAAAAACCGACGTCATCTTTGAAGGCCTTAGCACAAAGAGCCCCGATCCATCTTATCGAGTCACCATCGAATATACGATCCTCAATGTCGGTCAAGTGCTCGTATCCGAATTTGCGGTCGTGCTAACTTCGTGCCCGAATGGTACTCGGTTCTCGACAGATGGCAACCTTGCCAGGAAGACTGGACAGACTTCTTTGGATGATGACAACATGATGATCGATGGCTCGGTGATCGTGCATTCGAGTCCCGATCTTAAGCTCTTTCCAAAGTCTGGGATTCGCTTTGTCTCTATCAAGTTTCACACAAACAATCTCGAGGGTAAACACGAATTTCGCGGCTTGATCGTTGCCAAGGACGCTTCGGTGCCATTTGAATTTTCCGTTGATATGTCGAGCATCAGTGGACGCGAACAGGCTCTACAGAAGTACCGCGAAGCGTTAAGTCAAAGACAGCTTGGGAGTCCTCCTAGGACCTCGCGATTTATTTAGGGCGCAGGCACAAAAAAGCCGCCCCTCCAGAGAGGGGCGAGTTGTAGTTGGTCCTTAGCAAGCGTCAAAAAATCACTTCGCTACGCGATTCTCGATGGCCATGATCGATGGGCCCCAGGGACCAAACCGCGATCCGGGGTCGGTGATGCTCGGCGAGTCGGGCAAAAGTCCCCACACGCAGATGCGCCACCGCTTTGATCGCATCAGGTCGACCGTCAAGCGTCGGTACGGCGTGAGGTCGGCATCGAGCGGAAGGCGACCACATCCGTACGGCGTGACGTACACCTCGGAGGCGAGAACCGGCTTGCCCGCATAGCCCGGCATGTGCGACACCAGGAAATCGATGCGGTCGAGGCACGACGAGAAGCCAGTCTTTGCCTGGTCGAAACTGGTCGCATACGACGCGGTGAAGAGGGCGTGAATCTGGACCACGCCGCAGTCCGACAGCCAATCCGATTCCTTCGGCGGGATAGCCGAAAGCAGGGCTGGCGCCTCGCGAGATTCCCGAAAAGCGGACAGCGCGGGGGTGGCAATCCGGCTCGTCGGGATACCTAGCGAGCGGAGCATCGTCGTCTCGAGCTTTAGGAGCTTATGCAGCCGAGGGTCCCATTCGCCGAACTGCGTCGAGCTCGACCCACCCGGCTTGACTGGCATCGGAGGATTGAGCGCCAGGCCGTCCGGCTCGTTCCAAATCTCCCACGTCGGCAACTCGCAACCGCTCGATCGCAGGGCGTCCTCGACGTGCTGGACATACTGCTTTTCGACCTCGATCAGCTTTGGCCAGACGGATGCGTCCGGCATCCACCAGTCCGCCCCGGCATGCCACAGCGACGAAGGATGCGGGCACAGCGCCACCGGCCAGATGGACCGGAACTTGTGCGTCCGGATAACCGAAACGAAGGCATCGACGCTTCGATAATCGAACGGCTGCGCAGGGTCCCAGTCGCATTCGTGCAACGCCGGATTCACGCGTACCTCGCCGCCGGAGGCGATGAACGATGCCGCATCGACAACGGCAGGAAAATCTTGGGCGACGTGAGCGGGCCGGATAACGCCGAGGTTCCCCCCGACCGGAGCTCGCAAGCTAGAAACAGAACTCGGCGTTTGGGATGCCGATCCCACCGCAGCAAGGACGAGGACGAGGAGAAAGGTGAAGCGTTTCATGGATAGAGCGTTTGGATTTGTTGGTGAAACCCGTCCCCAAATGCTTGGAATGTTGCTCATTTTCGGCTCATTGGTCGCAGTTATTGCGTTTCTTGGTTGGGTTCCTTTTCTCGTTATCCTAAGTCACTGGGTTCTTAGTCACTGGGTCCTTGTGAAGTAGGGAATGGACTCGGTAGCGTCGATCCTCTGCTTCAGTAAGGCGCCAAGATAGGCTTGGCCTACGGTGTTGGGGTGCAACTGATCGCCGCTCGTGTTCCCTTCAATCGAATAGGCTGTACCCGACAGGACAGAAGAGGCAAACGTGGCGAAGGTGAGCTGCGTACGAGTATTGGATGAAATCAGCTTCTTGGTACCGCCGATGTTGACGAAAGAGTTGGTCCATTGATTTCGTTGCCACGTGGCCCCCGAATCGTTGAGGGTCGTCATGCTTCCGCTGCTGGTTGTGGTTCCGCTGTATTGGGTTCCCAGGTCTGGGAAAACCTTGGTTCCCTCTTGAAGGTCCCAAATACCGTGGATCCAACCATTGGACAGAGCGGTGTCCATGTCTGCATACTTCGCATCGAGGCCGCCCGAGCTGTAGGCGGTTGTCGTCCCATCCTCCTTCACGCCGCCGTTCGGCACCTTGATTCCGTAGACCTTGATCTTAGGATTCGACGCCCGCGCCGTGGAAGAAAAGTTGTAGTAGCAGCCGATCAGCGTCGATTCAGTATCGTTATTCGGGTCATAGACGGTCGTGATGTCGAACCACTTCAGGAGCTTCGAGATCGTCGCCTTTTGGAGCGCCACATCCTCGGTGTTGGTAATCCAGTCGGGACTCGTTCCGGACATCGCCCAAAGGTTCATTGCGGCCGACGCACCCACTCCGAAGTTGAGGACCGCCACCTGCGTGGTCAGAGATTGAGCATAGGCGGACGGGAAGCCAAGTTGGTCGTAGTTCGCTGGGGAATTGTTGGCAGGGTTTACGCCGCCCCATTGCTTGCTGACCGCCCCATCGCCGTCGAGGATCGACGTTCCAAAGAACACCATCGCTTTTTGACCATCCATCGGGATACCGATGAATCCAAGACAGGACGGGAGCGACGTATCGCCCGACCCCCAGTGGTCAACGCCGCTGTTATAGCTCGAAATACCGCTCGTGGCGATAAGCGTTTTTGCCGCCGAGTAGCTCGACGCTTCGGCGTACTGATTGTTCCACGGATAGTTGTATTCGGATATCGTTACAACCCCCAACGAATCCGTTGCAGAGCCCTTACTGTAGGCCGTACGAATCCAGGGCCACAAGGCGCGGTCGGTCCACTCGAAGTAGTCGAGGCCGAACGCAGAAGCGTAGATGAAGTCACCAACGAGCAAGTCTCCGGGACGTAAAATCCCGTCCGTCGTCCCGCCAAATGTTCCCGTTTGAACGCTTCCGCCAGTATTTGGACACGTATAATCTGCCGGGCTCAAGGTTCCATTCGCAAGTTCTAAAGCAAAGGCAATGGTGCATTTTGGCGTGCTGTTCCCTACTGGGCTTCTGGTCGCGTACTGCTTGCCACCAAAGTAGACGGGCGCAAGCGCAAGCCACCGTCCGCCAGCAATTCGGGCCTTGACTCGAGTCGAAAAATACTGCTTTGTGGTCGTAGCTCCGGTGTCGTCAGCGAGGTATTCACCCTGAGAAGCCCAAATGCAACGAGGCGATGTATCGAAGGCATTCAGGAAAGCCGGATAAGCGAAACCAGCGGGATATTCGGAACCCTTGCGCGTGGGCCCGCTGACGCTCCCGGACGTTTGGTTTGGCCCGGATACGCGGCTCATCAGTTCTGAATTTCCTTGGCGTCGCCGACGCCGGTTCCCGACGACATCCACCAGTACACGTCGTAGGAGGTATTCCATCGGGCGTCGCCCTCGAAGGTTTGACTGGCCGAAAGCTCGGTGTCCGGTCGAATCGGCGCGGTGGTGCCAACTGGCACACGGGCAAGGCAGAGGATTCCAGCATTGGAACTGTCGGCGTGGACTTCGATACCGACCCTGGCTGAAGATGACGCCCAAATCTTGGTCGGAGTCGTCGTCAGCGAGACGTTTGAGACTTTTGTTGCTTCGATGGTTGTCATGTTGAATGGCCTATTTGAAAGTTAGCTCCCTGGACGATGCCGTGAGGGTGATGCTGGAGCGAGGATGGGTGGGACGCAAGGTCGTCGCATCGACGACGGCTGGGAAATATTGGGCGACCTTGGAGGGGAGGACGACGCGGGCAAACGCTATAAATCCGGGCTAGAGAGTCGAATTGAGGCATGGTCAAGGTGCGGGCCCAACCAAGCGCTCTAAGGACGACAAAAAGAACAAATGGAAGTCGTTTCACGACTTATCCTTGGTACGTGAGACAGAACGCGAAGAAACGGCCTAACGCCTGCGTTTCCTGAGCTGAAGCGTGGAGGTCGGAAGTGTCGGCGGAAACAACGCGGGCCGAAGACAGGTATTTCTTGTAGCCGGTCCGTGTCCTCATCGTCGCAACGGAGACACCGTATTGGTCGGCAAGAAACGTCGGATAGCTGGCCCAAACGCCGTTTGGCTCGGCTTCGATCATCGCTTTCATCGCCTCCATATAGTCGTTGTAGGCCGAGTATTCCGTGATCGGCGTAAGCTCGAAGAACACGAACGGAACACCCTCGGTGGCCGCCTGTTGAACGAGCGATTGAACTCTCCCGACCGCCGCCGCAATTTCTCCCGAATCTGGGTGAGTGGACGACCACCCGAAGGTATCCACCGTTGAGCCCACATTTGTATATTCACTATAGGTAACGATGGCATTGTCGCCAGCCATGTTCCGTCCAAGATCGACCGTTGTAGGGCTAGACGGGTTCCGTTGCCATGGTTGGTACTTTTTGAGCCATCGAAGCGCGTTGTTCCAGAACCGGAATAGCCCGTAAGTGTTGCCATAGTACGTCGAGGTCGGTGACGAGGTACCGTCAACATACATGTCCCGAGCCTCGCCGTAGTGACCTTCATTCACACAGACTGCATATTTATCGTTGAAGGTTGTTCCGCCAACCTTGCCGACGAACCGACCACATCCTACCGGCGTATTTCCGGCATAGAAGACGACCGTACAGCCGGCTCCGGAAGAAACGCCAGCACTCATAGCCTCAAAGCCCGAAGGAACAAAGAAGATATTATTCGCCTTCCCGAACTGCACGCCATTTGCGTCCATCGTAATATTGGCGGTTTGCCCCCACCCCCCGTCCCACGAGTAAGAACTCGCGTATTTCGTCGGGTCAGTTGCAAGGTGCGCGACCCGGTTGGTGGTCGTGCCATAGGTAGGAATTGTACTGGTCACGTCGCCCGTGTAAACGGAGCACCCGAACGAACCCGACACACCAGGAGCTGAGCAAAGAGTGAAACCTAGATGGTCTAGACCGGTCGGGAAGTAATAGGCCAGTGAACCGCCCGAGGAAATCACGCGCTGTCGCATTGTATCGGTGCCAACATTTCCAGGGCTGTCCGTTCCGGTCTTGGTCATTGAGGGCATTAGCGCGACGCCACCACCGCTGTTATAGCTGAAGGGAACATCAAAAACCTGATGCCCAGTGTAAGTGGATAGTTCTTCGTTAACAATTGCCGTCCATGCCATGCGAGACGGGGCAATCGTAGCATTAGGGTTCGCCGTCTCGGTCTTCGAGTCACCAAGCGCCACAATGACGACCGACTCAGCTCCGGCCTTCGCGTTTTTCATGATGCCACGAATCATTGAAAGTCCGGCCCCACTGAGCCCTGATGGAGGCGTGTAAAGAGTCGGCCCGCTGACGTTCCCGGATGTCTGATCCGGCCCGGATACGCGGCTCATCAGTTCTGGACCTCGTACGCGTTGTACGCCCCAGAGCCAGTCGTCATCGCGACGTACAAGTCGACGCTACCGTTAAATTCATTGCCGCCATCGAGCGTTTGGCCCGGCGAGAGTTCGTACATGGCGGTCGCGACAGAGAGCGTCGGTGCTGAAGCCCCAGCCGGTACTGCGGTCACAAGGAGATTGGCAGAATTGCCGGACGAAGCATGGATGCGGATTCCAACGCGAGAGCTATTGGATGCCCACACTTTTGTCGCCGACGTGCCGAGAGACGAAGATTCAGTTTTGGTCGAAGAGATCAGGTTCATGTCTAATAGCCTTTTTGGAAATTGGTCACGATCCAGCCGGATACGAACGACGAATATCGCGCCTCGAGCAGGTCGATAGCCGACGCCGCGGTCGAAAGCGTCACCGTGATGCCGGTCGGCACCTTAAAGGCCGCATCGAGCGTGAGCGTGCGAGAGCCCGTCGCGTCCTGCTGGAACAGCCACGCGCACCGCTGACCCTCTCGGGGATTGAGCGGCAGATTGAGGGTTCGATTTCCGCCAAGCGTCACCGTGAAAATGTCGCCCAGGCTGACATTCGTGTCGATCGTCGCGCCGTCGGTCAGGGTAACCGTCGCCTTTCGGTCCTCCAAATGCAGGTACTTCGAGCCATCCCATAGCCACCTTGCCGAGAGAGTTTTGGCCACGAACATGAACTCACTGGTGGGCGAATCCGACGGTTTGAACGGATCGCTCGATGCCCGCCAAGGCAGGCCGCCGTCTAGGTATAGAACGCCGGTGAAGTCGATAGCGGTGATCCCCGTTCCATCGGTCGTCACCGAGCCGAGATAGATTGCATAAGTTACCGGAGTATAGGGCGTCGCCCCGCTAGAGACCGTGCCATTGGCGAGGAGCCAGACGTCGGCCGTCTCGCTCAAGCTCATCGTCTTGGTCTGAGCGATGGATTCGACGAGGTCGGGGGCAAACGCCTGGCCGGCCGCAATCGTCAGGGTCAGGCTGGTGGTGTCGCCAGAAAGATCGAAGCCCTTCACGATGCCCGCCGGGGCTCCGCCACGGCTCTGGATGCACAGCCGCGCCGCGTGGTCATTAAAATAAGCGGCAAGGTAGTTGCCCAATAGCCCGGAGCTGATCGTCTTGGCTCGGGTCGTCGTCGATGTGCCGTCGACCGCGACAGTCGCGATGTCCGGCGTTGCGCTCGGCGTCATAGGGACAGGCACGGCAGAAAAGAGCTGCGCGGCAGCGGTCGGAGTTACTGCGGACATAGATTTAGCTGAAGCGGGTGAAGGTCATGCCCCCGCTAAGGGCATCGGTTGAGAACCAGGACGATGGCGAGGTCTCGCCATGGATGAGAGCGGACAAGATGATGCGCTGCGCCGTATCTTGGCCAAAGTGGATATGAAACGAAGTATCGTCGAAGCTGAGATTGGCTCCAGAGCTGTCTTTACAGGTAGCCGGACCACTGAACGAGGTATCGCCCGCCGAGCGGTACAAAACCTTGATCGTCCCTGGCCCCGATGTGCCCGAATCGTAGACGAAAGCCGCCTCTAGCCTGTCGCCAAGAGGGCTGCTGCTCCCTGTGGGGAAGCGTCCATTCGTGATTCCCATATCTTCTAAATCCGCCCAGGTCTTGCCGCCATCGTCCGACCAAGACCGGTAGCAATGAAGCGTTCCCGATGAGTTCTTGCCAATGACCGCATAAATGCGCAGGCGGTTGTCATCGTAAACACGGCACTGCTCGCATTGCGCATCAGCCGAAACCGTCGCGAGCCCAGTATCCCCTCGTGGCAAAGTGTAGGTCCACCATCGCACCTTTGCCCCTTCGCCATCCACGAAACTGATAAGGAACCGATGATCCCGAGTTGACAGGTTCCAGACGCCATGAAGCGTCGGAGCCTCGCAAGGTGGCTTGGTCGTATAGCTGACCGCGCGTGTCCCCAGATAGGTGCAGTGATAGCTGGTGCCCGTCGGGTAACAGCTTGGGTCCACGAAACCAAAGATGCAAGGGTTTCCGCCAATGACATGAACGCAAAAAACATTGTCGCTGACAACTTCGACTGACCGCGTGGACTTGCACTCCCACACCGACGGAGTCGTATATTCTGTGTCCGAGCTACTAACAATACCGTCAGTATCGGAACACCTCCAAGATGTTCCGACCTGCTCCTGCCCCAGATTGATCCGCTTGTCTTTGATGTAGATCGGGCCGGCCGACTCATATCTTCCCTCTCGATGCCGACGGTAAGTCGTGCCGTGCATGCTGGCCGGACTGTCCAAACAAGGGCAGTCAAACGTCGAGACCGCTTCGTCGTAGGTTCGCCACCTAAGTTTGATGGCCGCGTCAACGGTATAGGACCATTGATCGACGGTCGCGCCGATAGAAGGAAGATCATAGTAGCAATCACAACTGCTACCACCTGCAGTTCCGGTGTCGAAGGTGACCGGATCGTACACCCAGCTACCCAACGCGTCTTTGTACCGATAGCCGCCTTGATTGAACCTCGCTTCCACGTCGGTGTCTGGCACTAAAGCTGACGAACAATCCCAAGTTGGCGACCACGTCGGCTCGGCAAAGATCGGCTGGGCGATGGTGGCGTTCTCGCGCTCGTCGTAGGCTCCCGCACCCTCGGAATGCGAATAGCTGCCCCAGCTCACCACGTGGCTCTCGCCGCCTCCGTTCACGCTCAGGTAAGCATCGATCGCCGACCAACTGACCGTATACGAGCAATCCGAACCGACGACGAGTTGGTAATCCGTGATGTAAATTCGCAGATAGGCCGACGAAAGCAGCCCCGCCACCGACCCGCTAGCGTAGGATCCAACCGGACTATCGAGCGTAACGTTGTGCGACGAGCTGCCTAAATTGCTGACAATCTCGCCCGCAATATTGAGCCCGGTCCCGGTGTCGCCCCACTGCTCGGTCAACAGCGTCCGAAGATAAGGTGTGTAGGTCAGACCCGCCGTGGCTAGGCCAGTTTCGCTTCCCGAGAACGGCAAAAGCAGCTCGTAATCGGTCGCCGGTTCGTTCTTATGGATCATTCGCCGCCACACCCGCAGGGCTTCTTTTTGGGGGCTTCCCCCCGCTCTCTCGCCTTCGCGTCCTCAAAAATCCGGCGGATCAGCGGAAAAACCTTGGTCTTCAGTTCCTCGACCATCTGGGCATCGCCCCGGATGCGCAAGATCACCACGCCGGGGTTGTTGGACCGAAAGTCCAACCGATGTCGCAGGAATCGCATAAAAGCTCAATTGATTAGTCGTATCCGACCGTGAAGAAACGTTGGCGAGGTCGTATGAATGGCTCGTCGCGAACCATCGAAGATCTATCGATTCCCCCAGGATTTGGTCCTGGGCAATCCTGCTAGAATCCAAACGTGGATCAGGGCAAGCGGCATTCGATCGTGATTTGGATTTCCGGCATGATCTTATTAGTAGGGGGCCTATTTCTGGCCTATGCCCTTACAAGGCCCCAAATCGTTGGAGAAATCGAATGCAAGTCAGGTTCAACAGATGGGTACGACGGGGTCAATCCAGACTGCTATTTCAAGAATACATCCACTATTGAACTAACGAATATCTACCTTGGCGACCTACTGGATTGCGCCGACAGCCCTGACTATGAATCGGTGCAACATGGAGAGAAGGCATTCTCGCTGAATACTGGGAGCAGCTTCCCCATTGACCCCGCCATCATACGAGATGGATGCCGTCATTTACAGGTTGTTGGCATCTCGGATCAAGGCAAAATCGAGATTACGCAAACTTCAAACAACATGAGTTTCCACTAAACGGAAAACGCTCCCAACATCGTCGGGTGCATTGCCACTACCTGTTTTTGGTACGGTTCGTCTTCGTCCGATCCCTTGACGGGTTTGGTGACAGGATTCTCGATTTCTAGGATTGGCTCAAGACGAAAGCACGTCGAAAAGAACGAAAACGCTCGGTGAGTTGGCGCCGTTTTTTTACGAGGGTTAGAACTTGGAGGTTTTGGGCGGAATCCGGTTAAAATCGAATGCAATGGATTTTAAGACCTGGATGCGTATGGTGGAACGCGCCGGAACTTCGGTCGGCGCTATCGACCGCGCGTGGTTGCATTCTCAGTTTTTAGATGGAGCTTCCCCTGCAGTCGTTGCGCAAATAGTGAAGAGCGGGCAAGCGCCTAAACTACAGCCACAGGTCAGGCCCATTTCTGCAATCGACCCTTCGGATCCGCGGGCAATGAAGTTCCCTTCCGATCGTTCTGAATGGAAAATCGCCATGAGCGTTTTAGCGATCGCCATCATTGCACCTTGTGGGTACTTAGGCTGGGAGCTACACGTTCTGAGTGTCTGGTCAAGGGTTTACCCCTCTCGGCAAGGTGAAGGATTTGGCTATTTTCTTGGTGACACGTGGTGGTGCTACCTTGTCGTACTCGCCGCCATCTTCTTTGCGCGCAGATTTTTTAAGTATTCACCCTATGTTAGTTGGCAACGAGACAACTACGTGGTGACCGTCACTGTTTTGTCTCTCATTGCGGCATTCTTCTGCGGCTAAACCGAATCGTCGGTTGGTTTGCCGGGGTGAAAATGGACCGAAAGTCCACCCGATGTCGCAGGAATCGCATAGAGGCTCAATTGGCTAGTCGTAACCGACCATGAAGAAGAATTCTCCGAAGGTCGGCGAAGTGGGGTCGTTGTCTTGGATTGGAGCATTTAAGCCCGATCCGCCCTGCGCCCGTTTCTGGACGCTCATTTCAACCGATTGGCTTAAGAAGATTTTCCGAAATCCAGGAGGGAGCGCCAATTGCTGGTTGGTCACGTCTCTAACGGCATTTCGTCTAGTGAATAGGCTTTTCATTGAATCGTTCCTCCTGTTTTCCAGTGGTCAAGGTCTGTTGGCAAAAAGGCTTCATAATTGGCAAGCATGTTTCGTGTGCCGCCCCTAGTGGCTGTCCAATCTGGATTCACGTTGGCGATGATGTGCTGGACTCCGTTAATGAGTACCGGATCACCATACCGAAGCGGCCTCGGTTGCCTTTGGTACCCGGCGTCCGTATCCGCTTTGTCCGTGATTAGGAGCATGGGTGCCGTAAACTTAACCCGCTGCTGGGCCTGGCAAGCAAGATCAAAGATGCGGCGAGTGTAGAAATTGACCGCTTCTTGGCTCCAGAGCTCGTTATCCCCGTAATAAATCCAAACCGGTCGTCCGTTCGTGTAAACCGGGTTCGTTGGGTCTGGCGTGATAGGCTGGTCCGGGTAGAACTCGGCCGCCTTAAATTGCATGGCGACTTGTTGAAGTTCCTGGAATGCGATTGCCAAAGGCACGGTACTTGCATTCACCCCGGTACCTGAAACCCAAACTGCATTTGCTTCCGGCGGCACGACATAGCTTAGATAGCTCCCTTTTTGAATCCAGCAAGTTTGAATCTCCTGGCCGCCAATCCCGGTTTCAACTTCTTGGTAAGGCAACCCCATTCGAAGCCTCACTCCCGTGCTAGAAGCAAGTGATGGGGTTGATTTGAAGTGAGCAAGATTCACCCATGCTCCATCCACTGGTCTTGGTGGAACTAAGAGTCTCCATGCCCCCATTTTATAGGGCGTACCCGTCGCGTTCGATGCGTTTCCATCCCAAACAAGCCACCCACCCAAATAAAGCATGGCGAGCTTGGCGATGACTGGGTAAATCGGAGTAAACATCTCAACGACAAGAAGTTGGGTGTCGTTGCTGGGCCCGAAGAGACGAACAGGGTAGGCCGGTTCCGGAATGATGATGTTCTCATCGAGGTAAGAGTCACCAAGAAGAATACGAATGATATCGGTGATCTTCCAAGGCAAACGCTTACTATCCGAAGTAGTGCTGGCGTCGATGGTGAAGTCCCATCGCTGGCTCGCCGTCGCCTGCATGAGTCTCTGCCATTCCCCCGTACAGGTGATGGAGTATTGAGACCAGTTGTCAACCGGCCAATCCGCTCCGGTCGTTCCTCCCTTAATGGTTCTGTTGGCTTGGACGACGTAGCCGTTAAAGAGGCTCGAAACCTTGGTGTCGTCCGCTGGGTCGTATTTAACCTCGACCTTAATTGCCATTCCTGAACGCGTATCGAGCGTAGAAAGCTCGCCCTTAAAATCAGTGCATTGAATTAGGCCCGTCTCGTGTGTCGGGTCTGAATCCTGCCCCGTAAGCGATATACTGTTGACCGTCGAAAGCTCGAATGGCGTCGTAGTTGTCTGGCTAAGAACTGGTGCCCGGTAAAACCTCACCCGAGAAATCGTGGGGGTCTTGAGGTTGTCGGATGACGTGAGATAAATGATCGCGTAGTATTTTCGCCGAGTGTACTTCTTAGAGGAAGTATCCGCCACCCGCCCATTGGTGGGGTCAAATGTTCGGTACCCATAACTGGAATAGTTGGTCTGTGGGAACGTAGGATTCAGTTCAGTATTAGTCTCTGCATCGTAGCAGGTAATCGTTACATCGGTACCTTCGGGCTTGTCGCCAAACCATTCAACAACGAGCGAATTGGTAGACGAAATCGGGTAACCAACATCAACGACATGCGTAATCAGAAAAGCCGACGAATAGTACATCGGCCTTTCTACAAACCAAAGAGATCGGACATCAATGCGCTCATCGAGCCGGAACTTCTCGGGCATAGCCTCGTATGCTCCAGCGTTCGGCACCCAATAGGTAGGGAATCTTGCGTTGTTTGTCGGATCGATCTCAGTTTTCGTTTGCCAGTTCGCCCAGTCGGTATTAGCCCCAGTGTTTAGACATTGAAAAATGATCTTTGAGCCCGCATACACCCCGTCAGCATAAACGGCATCCGACCATATGACGAACGTGTGATGAATTCCGAAAGGGAACGGCTCAATGAAGAAATCAAACTTGAATCGGTTTGTCCAAGAGTAAGTCCCAGTGGCGGGGTCTAGAAGCCTTTCATGCAGGAGAGCGAACCCATTTCCGAACAGAGTAAGCGCATATTGGCCCGTGCCGCGTTTCGTTCCGTCCGTTTCAGTGCTGCCAGGAACGTTAGTGAAGTAGATGCGGGAAATTGCCGACATCTTGTCAACACCTTTTGCCTCCAAGCTGTAGATGATTGTATCGGTCGGGAATAAGTCGTTGGCACTGACCGCTCGCCTCCTAAGAGGTTGAACACTATTAATCCCAGGAGGTGGGAAAGCTGCTTCGTCTGCATCGAGCCCGACATCAAACGAATCACCAGCCGCAACCTCCATTTGGTAGCGAATGCGCCCGGTACTGGCCTGATTGGTGCCCGTTGAAACGCCCGGTAGATCGTTATTGGACCGGTAAGTTTTACGGGCCTGAATTGTTATGTAAAGCGAAGCGAGTTCGATAGCAGCCGAACCCCAGCTTGAATATTCGACCCCCCGATCCCCAACTTGCGCCTGACTTGCAATCTGCCACCCTTTGCCGGGGAGAAAGGAGATATTTGAAGCAACGTTTGAAAGTACGTCAAGAAAGTTTGCGCCAAAGTAATTGTGCGATGGCATCGATGCGATCTTGTCGTGCGCAAGCTCAATGAAGATACTCGGCTCCTTCACGAACACGTCTGGCGCGTCGAGAGTGACGACCGTGGTCCGATCTGGCGTGATTCCGTTACTCATGGTGTGCTAAGGTGGTTCTGTGCGTGGTAAAGACTAGTACCGACTATCCACGCGGTTTCTGGACTGGTTGAGGGACAGGTTTTTCGGCCGTGGCACTGGCTAAAGAAAGAACGCCTCGGAAATACCTGGGCCTGGATAAGACCAAATGCCAGGTTTTTTAATAAATTCTCAAAATCCTGCTAGAATCGGGCTATGAATACCAAAACCTTCCTATTACGACTCTCTATAGCTGTCGCCGTGTTTGGCAGTTTGCTAGTGTCATTTTGGTTCTGGCATGATGCCAAACGCATGAATGAAGAGACTAAACTCTCAGCCGAAGACCGAAAGGATTTGGCCGCGGCGCATGTCGTTCGTCAAGAAATGGAACAAGCGCAACTTTCCGAGCAACTTCGCCAGAAAATGAGAGAATCCGCCGGGGATGAATTCAATAAAATCAAATCCGGCGAAGTTAAGGTTACGGTTGATAAGAGCGGGGCCGCATGGGTCGATAAGGGGGGTTAGAACTTAAACGCTCCAATCGACTGAGCATATCCCTGGCTGAGTTCATCGAACTGCATTCCCTTGAGGGCGAGCATGGTTGCCTTTCTTGCTCCGGTTGCGCCGCCCTGCAGGTCCATGCCCTCCTTAATCGTGCGGGTATTTGCAACGATGGCGTCGGTATTCTCGTCGATTGCCTTCTTGACATCCTTGTTTTTCCCGGTTCCAACCGACTCATTCATCATTTTGGCGGCGCCTGCGTAGTCGCCAAAGTATCCCCTGATCGACGCTCCGATCGGCCTGAAGTCACCCGTCAACATCGACGATATCGCGAACCCCACGGAGGTCTTCATCGCGTCCCAACCATTCCCAAGCTGAGCCATGTTTGCCTGTTGCTTGGCTCCCATCGCCTGCATAAACTCGGATGACTGAACCATCGTCGATTTCTTCATCGCGTCGTATTGATCGTCATTGAGGTACCGAATGCTCATCCAATCCGAAAGGCCAAGCTGGCGCGCCACGGTCGCCGCCGTCGCCTCGTCTTTTTCGGCACGTAGCAGATCGAGCGCCTTCACAAGGTTCGGAAACTTGTCCGGCGTGCGAAGGTCGCCCATGTCGATCACACCGCGTTGGCGCATCCATGCCGCCCCATATCCGCCCTTCTGGAGGGCCTGCGAAAGCGAATTCGCTGCGTCCGCCGTCTGTCCGGGGTTCATACCGGCAAAGCTCCCGAGACCGGTAGCCGGTCCAAGCGAGCCAAATCCTCCCGCACGCCACGCCGCATTCCCATAACTGCGGGTGTTCTCCATAAACGTATTGTAAGAAGACACGGCAAAGCTCCCGGCCGCCGCAGCCGCGGCGCCGACGACCGGAATGGCCATCGCAAGTCGGGTGACGGTCGCCATCATCGCCGGGTTTTGCCCCAGCTTCGAGATGAAGCCGTCCACTTTGCCCTCGTTGATCAGTCCGCTCTTGACCAGGTCGCCGACCTTCGGTTGCCAGGACCCAATTTTGAGTTGGGTCTGCATGATCATTTTCTTCAGCGGGTCCTCGGGACCGGCAAGGTCCTTATCGGCCCGAGAGGCCGCCCTCTGGGCGCGCACCTGCTCCAGCCGAAAGACCCGAAGTTCGTCCTCGCTTGATCCTTGCGCCCGCATTTGACTCAGCGAGTCGTTCGCCGCATCCAGACGGGCCCACGGGTTCGCAGGCGTCTTCGCCTGAATGCCCGCGATGGCCGAAGCGGCTCGCCGCGCCACATCCTCGATCTTGGCCGCAACACTCTCGAGTGCGGCCAAAGTCTCTTTTTCTCCGGGCATCGAGATGGAAATTTGATAGCCTTTATTGGTGCTCATTGACAACGGTTCCAAAGTCTTCGAGGAAGTACGTCGGCACGTCGACCTCTGGTTCAGGGTCGTCTTCCTCAACCTCACCTCGCCGGTCGATCATGTCGAGAAGCCATTTCTCGGCAATGGGCTTGGGGGGTTCGTCGAGTGGCTTGCCATTCGACATTCGCCAAAGCGATTCGGCGATGTAGGACAGGCAGTTAGCCGTATGCTGGATGGGGACCGGATGATTCCCGGCCCCATCGTTCAGGCAGAGGTTTACGAGGGCGCGGTACTGGGAGTTCCGTCTTTTGGGGAGTTCAAAAGATCCACAAACACATTCCTAATCTCCGTCATCGCGGTCGGATAGTACGGAATCATGCCCGCGATCTGCTCGGGCGTGTAGGCGTCGCTTGGGTTATCGACATCTTGCATGACGTAGAGTCGGCAAGAAAACCAAATAACCTCCTTCGACAAGGTGCGCTCAACGCCGCAGACGTCCTTAAAGACGTCGCGGTCTTTCCACAGACGTCCTCGGTCGTCGGTCCAACCTCCGGTGACGAATCTCGCCGTCATTTCCTGCTCGATGTCGGATGCCGCGCCCAGTTCGAGATCGTCGGGAGAGCGAAGAAACATCACCCACGGCTGGGACTGCTTCGGGTCGATGAATTCGTACCGTTCAGACTTGTATTCGATAGGGCTGAGTAGGCTTGGGTTGATAATCGGCATATAGATTATTGGTAATTCACGTAAAGGGAGGTACCGTCGAAGTTCGGGTTCACCGGCTTGAGCGTCATCGTGACGACCTGCTTTCCTTGTCCAGAAACCCCGTCCGTGATGCTGTCCTTGACTCCGTAGACGGTATAAGTCTTCCCACCCTTGGTGATCGTGATCTTGAAGTAGGTATAGGTCGAAGTGCCAGAAGGGGCCTTCCAAAAGAGGTAAGGCAGAAGCGGTTCGTAGTTTGCGGCATCGCCCAACGCGATGCCGCCCGTTCCTGTCTTCTGGGTCAGGATTTCCGAGACTTCGATGTTGAACGACGTGTAGAGCGGAACGTTGTTTTCAACCGTGTCGTCCACCGCCATGATCATGTCGGTGACGTTGTGCCCACCAATTCGGCAACCGTCGAGACGACCGCCGATGAGAGAGCCGCTGCCTCCCACAGTGTCGGACAGCACACCGGCGACAGACACATCCTGCGCGGTAATGGTGAGGACCGTTGTGTCGCGGCCACGAAGGTATCTGAGTACGCTTGCCATTTAAGAGTCTTCCTTGTTAGGTTCTGCCTGGTCGTTGCCTTCCCCCGCCTCGGTAGTCTTTGGCTGATTTTCAGGAAGGGCATGGAGGAACGATTTTCCAATGAACCCGCCGGTTTCCGGCACAGGTTCAATAACTTTGATGTCTGCCATAGTTACCTCTTGATTGCTCTCTGGACCGAACGGTCCAAACTGTTGATTCCGACCTTCGCCATCGCGGCAAAGATTCGGGGTTCGACGGGTCTTACGCCGCCGCAAAAATGGTCTGACTCGACGTCTACACACTGGATCCGCACAGCAGACCCGGCTTCCACGTCAGCGTTGCCGCCACCGTATCGAGCTGGCCTTGCACCAGCGCCATCAGGTTGTCGTCCGTCACGCCGCTCGTGATCAGCCCGAACTCCACGGACTGAAAGCTGGTCGTCGAGGCCCCCGGGGCGTCGATCGCCTGCCGAACCGCCTCCAGGTTCGTCTGCGCGACGGCCTGAGCGTCGGCCACCTTGGATGAGATGACAGCAATGATCTGAACCGGGCATCGGTACGATTGCGAATCGGCCCCCCACTCGTCGTCAGGATTGAACTCGCCCGCCTCGACGATGTAGATCGGCAGCGCAATGCCGCCCGATTTGATCTTCTTCAGCAGGTTCAGCCGCGCGGCCGTAATCGAGTTGTAAATCGTGCTCTCATCGACGGAGAGGGTGCTGGCCACCAGAGCCGCGATTTCGTCGCGCACGTCGGTCTGAAAAACGCTCACGGAAGCACCCCGCTCGTGATCTGCGAAGGATCGATATCGAGCGCCGGCGCGGTGTAAACCTGCTGAGTCAACGCCCGTCGAGCCAGAGGCTTAGCCGCCCCGCTCATGGTATGAAACGATCCCGTCGGGGCCCGAACGCCCGTCTGAACGTAGATCACGTTATCCGACTTGATGTTCGTCTGCGAGGAGTGCGCATGCCACCGGTCGGAGGTGAAAATATTCGTTTCCTTCAACTGCGTCGCGTCCTGGTGGGTGTCGAAGTTATCGGTCGGCCAGTACATCATCCGGATGTCCGTCTCGACCACCGAATACGTCTTGCCCGTGTACGAAATTCCTCCGCCTTCGTTCGGTTCCAAAATGCTGACCAGCTCCGTAAACATCGAAACCTGGCGTGGCGATAGCGTGTAGCTCATGGTCAGACGTTCCGTCGATAAGCCTTACAGGCCATCGTCAATTGCTTCAGCTTGGATTCCAAAAGGTCCACCGTGTCCTTCTTGCCATAGTTCTCTTTGATGTCCGCCTCGGTCCAGCTATCCAGCGGGCTCGCCAGGGTGGACGCCTGCAGGTTCGAGAGCGCATGGTACGCCGCGTAGTCCCGCACTGCGGTCCAAAGATCGTCGGGCACGGTGGCCGAATAGCCCCACTTCCCGGTGATCGCCAGCGACTGCGGCGGCGCAATATACGTGGTCCGAAACTTGATCCAGCTCCACGGCAGGCGGTAGCTCGGCTCTAGCCAGAAGTCTTGGTTTTGCACCAGCGGCGTCGAATCGACCACCACCGACGTGACCGACAGCAAGCCCGCTCGGAGCGGCACCATCAGGCCGTTGTTGGGACTGGCAAAGCCCTGGACCGACAGCATCGGCGGATCGAACGTCCGTGTGACGTCGGCCGCGTCCATCAGGAACGGCAGCCAGCCGGTTTCGCGCTCGACGATTCCGATGGCCGCCGCAAGGTCCCCACTGCAGTCGTACGACCCAAACGACGCGCTAACACTGGTCAGAAATGCCTCGACTTCGGCCTGGGTAGGAAATGCAGAGTGGGACATGGTCGTCTTAGCCTAAGGCTCCCTTGGCCGCTTTGGCTTGGTCCAGCGCAAGCTGGGCGCTTGCCCGCTCGGCGTCGGTCTTGGCGTCCGCCAGGGCCTTCTCGGCTGCCGTCACGGCTCGTGTGGCCGCCGCGCGCTGACCCGATGTCACGGGCGAAGCGTCGTCGAAGTCGCCATCGATATAGATGTCGGCGCCGTCCTGCCAAATGCCGTCGTGCGAGACCTTCGATCGCAGAAGGATCGGGACGCCGTCCGACCCGATGGCATATTTCCACAGGGGAATCTCGGTCACCGAGGTCTGGGTGCCGCCGGGGTCGGTCAGCACGGTGTCGTGCCGAAATTCGGGAACCTCTTGGGTGCCCACAAAAACGCGATTGACCTTTTGCACGCCCGGAATGCGGACGAAAGGCTGGCCGTCGCCCTTAAACTTCCGCAGCCCCTCTTCAAACTGGCGCTTCGATTCGGACGTTTCGACGTCGTGAAAAAATTGATCTTGTTCCATAGCTTTTGGGTTTCCCTCCCGAAGGAGGGATGGTCTTAGACGGCGGTTACTCCCGTCGATTTGCACACGCAGGTCGCGATCTTCAGCTTCAGAACGCTCATCACGAAGATGATGAAGCCGTACACGAGCGGCGACGCGGCCGTCGGCATGATCTCCTGCGCGACGTAACCCTGGATCGGGTCGTTCATCGAGTACTCCGGCAGTTGAACCGTCGGCAAAACGTCGACCTGAAGAACCGGGTCGTACTGGGGGCCGCTGTCGGCCAGGAACAGCATGGTTCCCGCCGGCACAAATCGCGAAGCGAAGATCGGAACGATTTCGCCCGTGATCGGATGGGTGTAGCCCTGAACCCGAATGCCGACCGTGGCGCTACCCTGATCGCTGAGGATCACGCGGTGGACCGAGGTCGACGCCATCGCCAGGTTCTTGATGCTCTGGACTTCCTGCGCGTTGAGGAGCATGTACATGCCCTTCGCGCCCTGCTTCCACTGCCGCGTCAACTGCGCGTCGATGTGAGCAAGCGTCAAAGCTCCGACCGAGGTCTGGATGTTCGCGCTCGGCGTTCCGTTGGCGGTCGCGATCAGGTTGATCACGCCGTCGTAGGCGTAGGCGTTGGTGCCGTCGCCGAACGGGACGGCCGTGGCCGTCGAGTCGCCGTTGATCAGCGCGAATTCTTCCTTCAGCATCATGTTTCGGATGCCGTTGGTTCGCTCGGTGGCAAAGTTGTCCTGGAAGGTCATGCCTGCCGCCTGAGCGAGGCCGGTCACCGACCGAATCTCACCCGCCAGCTTGTAAGAAGCCGACCGAGAGGCGTAGGCCGTGGTTTCGTTGGCCGGAGCGCCGGTCTCGGCAAAGAACATCTGCGCCGCGCTGCCGCCACCGGGCTGGTCGTAGGAGCTTCCCCAACCGCCGCCAAGCGAAGTGACCACGCGCCACGAGGCCGCCGTACCCGCGCCGGGCACTCGCGGAAGTCGATTTCGGAACGGAGTTTCAACCGGAACCAGGACCTTCGCTTCGGCCTCGAGGTTTTCTCGAATCGGAAGCGAACTGGTGCCGACGGTGATACCGCGCTGAAGGTCGCCGAGCGCCTTCGAAAAGGAGAGCATCAGTTGGTTCGTGTCTCCGGCAAAATCGCCGCGCAGGAATGCGTCGACGTTCTTTTGGAGATCGGGGTTGACACCCTCGAACCGAGACATCAGAGATGTGGAGACGGGCAAGTTTCCACCAAATCCCATCCCAAAACCGATTTGGGACGGGTCCATAAGGCCCGTATGTGGAAGAGTTAACATAGTGCTTTAGAGTCGCTGGAGTTCCAGCTTGAGCGTTGAGATTTCTTTCGATCGCCGCATGCCTTCCGGGTCGTCGGCCTCGAGCGGAGCGGTGCGAAGTCGCTGCAGCTCCTTCTCTTTTTCCTCAAAGACTGCCTCGTGGTCCGACCGAAATTGGCTGGCGAACTGCTTATCCACAGCCACAAAACCGCCCCGAAAGACCGGCTTTTGCGGTGGAGTCTGCTTCAGCTTTTCGACCTCAGCCCTTAGAACGGCGTTCTCGCCTTCTACTCGCTCGATCGTCTCGGCTATTTCTCCCGCCTCTTGCGTCAGACGGGAAATCGTTTGGTCCTTGTCGTCGAGCCGCGCCATGTGCGGGTCCGAGAACTCGCCCCGGTCGATGATCGGACAAAGATAGTTGGCCAGCTCCGAACATGCCTCCTGGACCAGTTGGCTCTTCTTGGCCGCCTGGCTGTTTTGGATGTCCCAAAGAACCGACTGCAGGGCGTCAATGGCGAAAGATTGCAGGCGCGAGCCCTCGTATTCCTGAACGTAATCGGCAAAGGCGCCGCGAACCAATTCGGCTCCGTCGTCCTCCTCGATCTCGCAGTCTTCATCCTCGACGCCGTCGGCCCGCAGGGCCAAAAACTTGGTGCCGGGATCCTTGGGCCGGTCCACGAGCGACGTCTCGAACCATACGCAAGACTCCACGTCCTTGCCGCGCATCATCGTCGGGCGAACCCCTACGCTTAGTCCCTTGTAGACACCGGCCTTCACCTTGCTCCAGGCGTCGTCGTCCTCGACTCGCACCACCATCAGAGCGCCCTTTTGGTCCCAATCCACGCTCGTCGCCACCGCAACGGCGTCGGGCTGGTGCATGCGGCGGACGTTCGCCCACAGCATGTAGTCGGGCGTTGCCGCTTCCATCGCCGACCGCTTCAGGCGCTTACCACCCTCGCCGTCGACCACTTCTTGCGTGAACGCATAGGCCGTGATTTCTCGCTTGTCGTCGTCTACCCGCTCGATCGGGCAATACAGGTACAGCGGGTTGACTTTCGTTTTCATGGTTTTCCTATTGTTGAGGTTCAAATTGTTGTGTTGCATGTGGAGTGGCTGAACGCAGTGAAGCCGTGGGGAGGATTCGTCGATGATCAAAGGAGGTCAGCCCCTTTGGGAGTGCTCAAGCCTGCTTGAGCTTTCAGCAATCGAAGCCTGCTTCGATGAAAGGGGATCGCGATTTCCCTCTCCGACTTCTCGCGAAGTGAAAGTCGGGGAGGGTGTCTCCTGACTTGTGTCAGGAGACGGGAGGGGAAAATCCGCTGTTTCTACCCATCAAAGGAGGTCTGCCCCTTTGGGAGTGCTCAAGCCTGCTTGAGCTTTCGACAATCGAAGCCTGCTTCGCTGACGAGGAGGACATGTGTTCAGCCTCCTCCCCTCCGGTTTGCTTCGCGCACCGACTCCACATGAATCCTGCCTTTGTGGCAGGCTCCATTGCGGACCCTCCCTAGGGAGCAGCGTAGTTACTAGGCTCGAATTGAGTTCATACCAATTCGCCATTTTGTAAAGGTCCCAATTTTGAAAGCTGAAATGTTCATCACCCCACCCCCGATTTCCGAATAGCCATGCTACTCCCTAGGGGGAGTCGCTGAGCCAAGACATGGCGAAGCGGTGGGGAGGATTCGTCGATGGTCAAAGGAGTTCGGCCGTCATCGAAGCCTGCTTCGATAACGGGGAGGACCCAGCCCCCCAGACTCAAAATATCGTATAATTGAACCAAGATAGCTGGGCCGGTCAGTCGTTTCGGACGTATGCCCAAGGGGAGATTTTCTCAGCACGAGGCGGGCTGGACAGCTATCTCATATAGATCGTTTTGATCGCAACCGACCGTCGGCCGATGCTCGTCACACTCACCGACACCAACTCCTTCGCCGACAGCTTTTTGTGGATGTGCAGCAAGTTCGGCGCCCCTTCTTTCTCCCCCGGCTCCATCCTCGAATCGTCCGGGTGATTGATCGCCCGAATCGCGTCGATGAACGTCGACTGACTAATCGGCACCTGGCCGTTCTTGGCCATTATCGAGTTCGGGCCGTGCCTCTTCAGCGAGTGCCGAATGTCGTCGGCGCTGAGAGAGACCTTCCAGCCGAGCAAATTGACCCCCGATTGAGCCTCGATGCGCTTCGCCGCGAGCCTCCCAATCGTGGTCACCTGCAGATACTTGGTCGTGTTCTTGTGCTTCGCCGAGTCCTCGATGAACTGGACCACCGGCCCCATCGGAATCCAGCGGCCATCGGGCCCCCTTAGCTGATCTTCGTAGCCGCGAAAGACCGCCACGACTTCGTCAGTCGTAGCGCACCTCCCGAGCGATTCAAAGATGGCGGCATTTTCGGATTCCTCGATGAAGAGGGATTGAAATTCGCACTGCGCCGGACGGTCGCCCTTCAGCCTCGCAATCGCCTTCGCTTGCCACTTGCGAAGGTCTTCCAGCCGCCGAGAATCGTCCTGGTCGTCTTCAAACTCGAACGGATCGGACGAGGGCGACGCACCTCCGGGTGCCTCGCGCAGTTCGTCGCCATCCTCCATCGGAAGCAGGCCGATTTCGCTTCGCGCCTCGTTGATGGTCTTATACGGCCCGCCGCATTCCTTGGTCAGGCGCTCCGCCTTGGCGTCCGCCCGCTCCTCCATGTTTGGCCGGTTCGCCATTTCCAAGTCGGCAAACCCGAGCATCTCCAAAAGGTCGTCGAACAGCTCCTTCCGCAGAGCCAAAATCGAGCCGACGCCGAACATCGACGTGGCGTCCATCATCGCTTCCTGCGAATACTTGTACTGCTCGCTGGCGTACCCAATCGACGCCGGATGAACCCCCATCATCGAGCACGTCCTGGCCATCAGCCACCGCTCGAATTCCTGAAAATCGGCGTCCTTACGCGACTGATCCAGCAGCTTCGAAGTGCCGCTCGGCACGATTCGAGCCTTCTGACGCTCCTGTGTGTTCCCCGCCAAAATCGAATCGAAATAGGCTTGGTACCGCTCGATTTGCTCCGGTGTCCACGTCTCCGGCGCGCCGATCAGCATGTTCGGATGGTTGCCCTCCGTCAGCCAAGAGCGGTTCCACTCGTCCGCCTTCAGCGCCGACATCACCACACTCAGCAGGTATTCGACCGGCGACTTGAAATAAGGCGAGTTGGTGACCGGCCACAAGCCGTCCCACAGCAGTTCCTTCGCGCTGAAGGTCCGCACCGGAACGCCCATCACTTGCTGTTCGAAGGCGTTATCCGAATCCTGCCACCCGTAGCTGTTGACCTTGGGACGAATCGTCGCCGCGTCGATCGCCAACGTCGTGTACGGCGTGCCGCCGCGGGTGAACTCGATGTAAACCGCGTAGTTGCCGATGACCAAGGCGTCTTCGAAAATCTCGTTTTGAAAGTGCCGCGGGCGTTTTCCAAACCCGCCGAGTCCGCCGTGACGGCCAAAAAATGCCGCCGCCTCCGCGCATCGGTTTCGGGTTTCCGCGCTGTGGTCATTCACGTCTTTCGGAATCACCTCGAACGGAACCGCCGCCGCCTCCCGCTTCAGATGGTTGATGCACGAGCGCAAAACGTCGTACCGATCGGCAAAATTTCTCAAGAGTTCCAGGGACGCGACCGCCATCGGGCGTCGCTTGGTGGAGTGGGGCGTCGCCCACGTCCACATATTGTCCCATCGGTAGGCCTGCGGCTGATCGGTCAGCTTTTGGACGAGATCGTACATTCCCTGAAGCTGGCCATTGATCTGCCCATTGGTCGCTTCGAGAGCCTCGATTCGGCCAACATCGGCCCGTCGAAGTCTCTCCTGTTCTTCTAGGTATCGTCGGGAAACAAGGGGCATTTTCATGGCTTTTTGGATGGTGGGTAAGTTTGAGTTACAGAAGAGCTTCAACCCTCTCCTCGGAAACGCGGACATGGTCTCTGATATTCGCGCCTTCCTACAATCGGTACACAGTGACAGGCCTTACCTTCGCTCAGGTGCGCTGTAATCGTGTTCCTTGATGCTCCAGCCATTCAGGCCATTGCCTAAATAGAAGACATCTTTAGCGGGGTGACGAGCGATCTAAGCTAGACTAAAACTAAATTTTGATTCGGGTTAACCGGCCAGCAAAATAGCTAGTTAATCATCGGGCGCCTTGTCAACCTATTCAAGAATTTTCATTCTTTAGTGATTCGTACACAGACCTTACGATAAACAGGAGCATTATTAGCAGAAATACAAAGAAGTAGATTGACAAGCATTCCATTATGCGAAAGGCAGCTGTTGGAGGTGAGGCAACTGTACCCATACTCGGCTGCTTAGGCACCATGCACAGGCAGCCAACCCACAATGCAACGTCAAAAAGAGATACGAGAATACAGAAACAAATACAAACTAGGTTCCCGTGAGAAGATTTCTTTTGATCCGTGAGGTACCGTATCTCAACTTTCGCATCGGTAGTCTCGGTACCATTTTGAGTTAGTCTCGTAATTTCATCTCTAATCCTGCGTTCCTGATCACTAGCAGGTACGAGCATTCCAAGCATAAGGGCAGAGTAAATTGAGACGGCCGTAATGATTGTCGATATCTGGGTTTCAGACAGATTGAAGCCCCATAAAAGTGGTGCCAGCGCAACAAGTGGCATGAAATGCGCCGTGAATGTCACGTACAGCTCCATGGAACGGTACTGATCTCTTAGCAGACGCAAGATGACATTATCCAGAAATCGAAGTGCTTTCATAAACTCAAGGTAGCTTCAGAGATCGTCTTCGCATAATCGAGCAACGATTGCAGTTTGAAGCCGTTGTCGTCCATCTCTATCTGGCCCTCAAATGTTGGTTTTCCAACCGCTTCAATGTCACTCAGCACGGTCACTTGCTTACCATTCATGTCCATTGTGAACCTAGCTGTATCCGGCACAAATTCCGAAACAGATGAAAAAGACACTCCTTCTTTCTTACTCTTTAACATCCCTAGAAAGCTATTGAGCGTACCCTTAGCATGTGGCTCGACACTAACCGTAATCCTTGAAATCTCTTTCATGCTTCCAAGTTCAGCAAGATTCCCAAAACCAAAACCGTCGCGAATTCGCTTTGTGAAGGTTATCTTTTTAAGGTTAGATTGCTTAATTTTATCGGGTAGATCAAGTGGGGCAACTCGCAACGGCCTGAATATCAAACCATCCTTAAGCAATGGCTTTTTAACTCTTCCTAGAATGAAACTTGTATTGCAGACGATCCCACGTTGCTGGAGCATCATTGCCCCCTGCGTGCCCTTCTTTGGAATATAGAAACTAAAGAAGTAAGAATCTAGCGCTGACTCATTCCTCTCAATGTTCTTGTTGTTAGCGTGGCTATCGATATTAACCACACGCCGACGTTCCCCGTGAAAACCATGCTCAATGAACCCGTAGATATATCTATCGTTGGGAATAGTAGCTACTTCAACTAGATCCGTAAACGTTCGATCTCCAGCCACCGACCCAATACTGCTTCGAAGAATATCGGAAAGCGTGACAAAGAAGTCCTTCCCATTGACCGTTGATAATTCGTCGTCTTTCCTATGTGCGGGCCCGGCCGTAAAGGTGTAGACGGCAAATACCGCTGGTTGAACAAGTCCACTCACTAGGCAATTATATCACTGAGATCTTTCTTCGTGTCCCATCTTTCCTTCGCTACCGAACTAACTATCTCAGAACACCCTTAGCTGCGTAGGGGCGAGGCCCGAGCTTTGCCGTCCTAGAAATGGCCAAGTCTGCCGAACGCAGCCGAAACAGGACTCATTTCACCTATTCCCGGCCTTCAGCAACCTTTTGACATGATCAGCAACAACAAGAGAGCACTCCATTGCTTATATGGCAATCAAATTGACCAACTACCCCTTTTTGGTCAATCTATCGAGCAGGTTGGCGTCGTCCATCCAACTATTGGGGAAGATCATGGTATTAATGGCGTCGCTGGCCGCATCGACTTGGTCGTCGTGGCGATGGCTTTCGTCTTCGCGGAAGTCTTGGTGTTCGTCTCGAAATGGGGCATTCCAGGCTCCTTTCACCATTCGGGCGTTGCCCTCGTTCATCAGTCGTTGCCACGTTCTGGCGCGGACCGATTTCTTTTTGGTCAACTGATAGGCTTCGACATCGGTCAATCCGTTCACACGGATTCGCTTGACCATGTCGTCGGCCCACAGCTTTCCCGCCGCACCCGGGTCCTGAGGAATCCGGATTCGCAGACGGTTTGTCCGAAACCCCGGATGATCCCTCACCGCGAGGCAAAATTGGATAATTCGCGGGTCGTAATTGTCCGATCCCCACTGACCTCGGATGAGATCGAGGACCGTCACGACGCCGTTTCGTTCCCGGCCGATGGCCACCCCGACCGTGTAGTCGCCGCCGCCCTCCGTCGCGCCGATGTCGAACGCCACGACGATTTCTTCGAAGGTCGGTAACCCGAATTCGTCGACCGTCACCAACTGTGACGGCTTGAAGAAGACGCCGTCCGCCCCCGCGACCTCGTGCTGAGACTCGCGCAGAAACGCCCGAAGCCCGATCTTATTGATCAGCTCTTCGCACGACTGCAGGTCTTGGCCCGCCCAGGTCGGCTCGCCGCTGACGATCCGGTGGACGTTTCGCCCGTCCTCGCGCTCGAAGGTCTCGACCACCAGGTTGCGCACCGCCGGTTCCGGCTGACCCACGATTCGATCGAGCAGAAAGTCGGCTCGGCCATCGACGAGTTGGGACATGATCCCGTTCTCGATGATCAGGTTCTGGAGGAACAAGATGCAGCAGTCTCGAGAGCCCGCCGGGATGATCGAAGTCGTGATCGCTCGAATCTTTTTCCGCGTCGTCCGCGCGTTGTCTTCCTGGTTGTCGATGTCGTCGAAAATGATGAGGTCGGGCCGAAACTCGTCGAGCTTGATACCGCGCGCCGCAGTGTCGAGCCCTAGACTCTCGACGTTGAAGCCCGCCGCCGTCCGAAGCTGGTTTCGCTTCCAACCCTTCGAGTGTCCGTAGATCGAAAGCGAGCGCTGCTGGCCAATGGCCTCGAACAGCGTGGCGATCGCGGCGACATGCTTGTCCGCCTGGTCCTGCGTCTCGCTGACATAGAGGACAAAGCGCCGCGGCAACTCGGCCTTGCAACCGATGTAGACGATGCCGAGCTCGCTGGTGGTCGACTTTGCCCCGCCCCGCGGCCACGGCTCGACCTGCGCCGGCTGGTACGCACCCAACTTGAGGCTGTCGAACCATTCCCACAATCGGTGATGCCTGGCCGACATCGGGTAGCTCACGATTCGCGGAAAGTTGGTCGCTAGCCACGACTCATAATCACTCATCGCACTAGATTGGATGGGCTCGCGTTGCGGGGGCCTTCTGCTTTCTGCCTTCTGCTTATTGAGTTAAGAAGGCAAAGGGCTCGCCATGCTAGGGCGAGGGCTTTGCACTCTGCACTCTGCTCTCTCTTTGGGAGTGCTCAAGCCTGCTTGAGCTTTAGACAATCGAAGCCTGCTTCGATGACTGGGATCGCGAATTCCCTCTCCGACTTCTCGCGAAGTGAAAGTCGGGGAGGGTGTCTCCTGACTCGTGTCAGGAGACGGGAGGGGAAAATCCGCTGTCAATACCGATCAAAGGAGGTCAGCCCACTGGGAAGGTGGGCATCTTGCCCACCAAGAAACCAAAGCTAGTCGTAGCACTGGCAAGCGCTTGCCCCAAAGACGAAGCTATCATCTATCCCCCGGTTCAATCCTCATACCTCGGATTTCACCGGCCCCTTTCCTAAGGGGCATCTTAGAGTTGTCGTCAAAATGAAAACCGACCCACCCTCGACTTCCGACTAACCACGCTACTTCACGATGGGGTAGGCGGACTCCGTCAACGGACCAACCCAGATACCCCTTGTAGAAGGGGTCGGTGAGCTAGCGAACCGGGGGATAGGCGACCAAACCCACAACCCCTACTTCAGCGTAAAACCCGCGAACAGCGTCAATCCGCCCTTGTGACCCTGCTTGATCTCAAACGCCGGAGACACGTAAAACGTCAACTGGTCCGCCACCGTCACCGGAATCTTGCCCGTGAACGCCCCGACCGGAACGCCGGCCTTATCCACCCCGCCAAACCAGAACACATCGATCGAGCGCTTCTTCGGCCCGACGCCCGAAAACGTCTTCCAAAACGCCGACACCCCGACCGCGGCCGAGCGAGTCTCCCGGTCATAAATCGCCTCAAAATTGTAGGTCTGCGGCAACACCGGCTGAACCGAAACCGGTCGAAAAGCAAGGTCGAGCCCGCCTTTCGCAAACGTCGACGCGGTCGCCAAGACCGCCATCACGATCATCAAAATTCGCTTCATAACAGTTGAGTGAGCCCTCCGGCGGTCACGGCGCCGATCACCGCGCCCTGGAACCATCGCCACGAGGCCAGGCCCCAATCATAGGCGTAGGCGTCCTTGAAGGACTTCCACGTCTTGAACGACGAGTAGTCGACGCGGGCCGCGGTGAGCGCACCGCCCAGCGCGCCGACGCCGAGGATTTTCCAATTCACTTGAGCTTTTCCTTGATCCAGCCGAGATCGGATTTGATCACGGCGATGTCCTCGTGAACCGATTCGAGCCGGTCCACCTTTTCCTCCACCTGGCGAAACTTCTGCGACGTGACGCCGACATGGAAAATGCCCGCCACCAGCGCCGAAACCCACGCCCAAATGGAGTTGAAAAAGTCGTATGACGGCTGATGCTCCGGCGGATTAGGCATGGTTAACCCCCGGAAAACTGTGCTTATCCACAAACAGCGGAATATCGGCCGGGTCGCCCACCCAAACCGAGAGGTCGGCGTCGTTGTCGCACCCCGAAATCCGATGCGGCTCCAGACCCTCGCCGTCGCCCGTGTACTGCCACATATTCAGGTCGTGGCCGCGGATCACGCGCGGCTCTTGGTCGCCATAACGCGACACCCACGCCGGGCATTTTCGCAGCGGCGAACTCGGCCCGATCAGGCATTTATCCTCCATCTCCAACAGCCATTCGCCGTAGTACAAAACCGGCGTCCGCCCGGTCTGCGCCAGCACGGTTCGCACGAAATCTTCGGCCTGCGCCACCGTCATCTGCGACTTCGGATACCGTTCGATGTCCAGCACCATCAGCCAACCCGGCTTTAGCAAAGCCAGGTAGTTTTTGGCCTGGATTACGCCGCTCCCGGCACCGCCAAAATGGTATCCGCCGACCCGCATTCCGGTGCTCGCCGCCCGATCGGGATAAGCGTCCATCCCCTGAATCGGAGCGAACAGGCGGTCGATGTAACCCAGCCCCTGCGAGGCCTTGAAGATGGCAAGCTGGATGCCCGCCCGCTTCATGTCCCAAAAAGAGCGCACGTGGTCGCCGCGGTAACCGTCGAAAATGAGTGGTTTCATGATGAAAAGGGCAAAGGGCTCGCTTCGCTAGGGCGCGCTTTGCTAGGGCAAGGGCTCTGCACTGTGCACTGTGCACTCTGGAGTTCAGCCCCTTTGGGAGTGCTCAAGCCTGCTTGAGCTTTCGACAATCGAAGCCTGCTTCGATAACTGGGATCGTGATTCCCTCTCCAGATTCTCCGAAGGAAATCTGGGGAGGGTGTCTCCTGACTCGTGTCAGGAGACGGGAGGGGAAAATCCGCTGTCAATAACGATCAAAGGAGGTCGGCTCAATGGGAGCGGTGAGCGTCACGAAGTTCCCGCCGAGCATGGCGAGGGAAATGAGCGAAGCGAATCGGGACCGCCCACCAAATCTAAGTCGTGGCACTGGTAAGCGCTTGGCCCAAAGACGAAGCCGTCATCTATCCCCCGGTTCATTTCATTCACCGGCCCCTTTGCTAAGGGGCATCTTAGAGTTAGTCGGCCAGCTGAGAGCGCGATTTCCCTCTCCGATTTCTTGCGAAGCGAAAGCGGGAGGGGCCGCAGTGAAGCCGTGGGGAGGATTCATGTGGAGTCGTTGAGCAGAGCGAAACGGTGGGGAGGATTCTGGGACGCCCAAAAGAGTTCAGCCCCTTTGGGAGTGCTCAAGCCTGCTTGAGCTTTCGACAATCGAAGCCTGCTTCGATAACTGGGATCGTGATTCCCTCTCCAGATTCTCCGAAGGAAATCTGGGGAGGGTGTCTCCTGACTTGTGTCAGGAGACGGGAGGGGAAAATCCGCTGTCAATAACGATCAAAGGAGTTCAGCCCACTGGGAGGGTGGGCATCCTGCCCACCAAATCTAAGTCGTGGCACTGGTAAGCGCTTGGCCCAAAGACGAAGCCGTCATCTATCCCCCGGTTCAATCCTCGCACCTCGGATTTCACCGGCCCCTTCCTCAAGGGGCATCTTAAGGTCGTCATCAGAATCAAAGGCTGCCGTAATGCACCGCATCAACCCTGAATTCCGAATAACCGCGCTACTCCACGGGGAGGGTCCGCAATGGAGCCTGCCACAAAGGCAGGATTCATGTGGAGTAGCGTGGCTAGTCCGAAATCGAAATCAAGCCAACCAACTCGGGATATTCCTTGGCGCAGGGACGTCGCATGACCGCGAAGCGGTCACAGACCTTAGCCCCGGGTGCAAGCACCCGGGGCGGACAACCATTCATTTTTCGACCCCGAAGCGGGTCGCAGCGAGGAGCAGAGCGCCATCGAGACGGGGGATAGGTGACAGCCTCACTTTCAACGGAGCCGACACATCATTCGCCAACACCCAAACCACTTTGCCCCATGAGAAGAGATCCGAAAATCCAACTCTTGCCCAACAATGAATCCTCCCCACCGCTTCACTACGTTCAGCGACTCCCCCCAGGGAGTAGCGTGGCTAGTCCGAAATCGAAATCAAGCCAACCAATCCAGATGCCTCTCGGCGACGGGAGGTTCCAAGCAATGGAGGGTGACGAAGTCGGGACGAAGATAGACGACAACCTTTATCCAAGCCGAATAACCACGCTACTCCACGGAGAGGGTCCGCAATGGAGCCTGCCACAAAGGCAGGATTCATGTGGAGTCGGTGCGCGAAGCAAACCGGTGGGGAGGGCCGACTCCGCCGACCAACCATTCCTTGGCGAAGGGACGTCGCATGACCGCGAAGCGGTCACAGACCTTAGCCCCGGGTGCTTGCACCCGGGGTGGACAACCATTCATTTTTCGACCCCGAAGCGGGTCGCAGCGAAGATTGCCACAAGCCCCAAAGATAGCCAACCAAACCATGGCCACACACGCCCCCCCACGAGCACCGACCAGCGCAGGGCTGAAGGCCCGTTCTTACTCAGCCCAGCCCAGCTGGCTGGGTAAAAGACCGACCCAACAGAAGTCCGAGGAGTCCCGAGCATCGGGACGACCCCGCCATTATGGCGGCCCCACAAAAAGCATGCACCACAAAGAGGTAACAACATGACTGTAGACACGATCGAGGAAGCCAAGGCGATCCGCCTCGACCTCATCAAAAAGCTGTCCGACGACAAGCTCGAATCCCTCCGCGCCGACCTCGACCGCCGCGAAAAAGCCGCCTACCGCCAATTCCTCGCAACCCGCCCAACCATCGACGACGAATTCGAATCGGCCGACGAGGTCGATAACCAAGAGCGCCGCACCTGGGCCGAGCTCTCGCGCCAGCTCCGATCCGTCAATATCGAAATCGCCAGCCGTGCCCACGAAGAGGCGATCGCCAATCTGCACGAGGTCCGAGGCTACTGATGTCCGGCCCCTTCGCCGTCGCCTTCTCGGCCATCTACGCCTTCCGCGACGGCCGCAACAAATACCGAATCCTGTACTGCGACGAAACCTACCTCGACAACCTCACGTGCGAAGAAGCCTGCGCCCACACCCGGATGCTCAACACCTCCTGCGGCATGGACGACGAAGAAGAGGTCTTCGTTTGAGCTCGCCTTCAGGGAGGAAGATTAGCCGAGAGCCGAAAGCCTCTAGCATTTAGCTTTCTGCACTTCGCACTTTCCACTCCGCACTCCGTACTTTCCACTCTGCATTTTGCACTTTCCACTCCGCACTCTGGAGTTCAGCCCTTTGGGAGTGCTCAAGCCTGCTTGAGCTTTCGACAATCGAAGCCTGCTTCGATGACTGGGTAGCTGAGTCCAGCTCAACTCACCTCCGCACGAAAGACACCACAAGACAGGAGTCATGGGGAAGCTGAACGCAATAAAGCCGCAAGGAGGATAAGTCGACAGAAGCCAATCGAAGCCAACCCAGAATCAAACCCTAACAACATAGCAGAAACCGCAAAAACCATGATAGAATTTATCCCTTAAGGCCATGCCAGAAGAACCAGTACTCCTCGACGAAGACGGCAGGGTGAGCCCCATAAAACTGATCAGCGATGAGGCCATTAGCCAGCAAGAGGGTCTGGGGTTAGGCATGGACGTGTGGGCGCACGTCGTCGCCGGAGTCGCGACCGGCACCAAGGGGCCCTTCACTATTGGCGTGTTTGCGCCGTGGGGCCGCGGCAAAACCTCCGTCCTCCAAGGGGCCTGCGCCCTCGCGGCCGAGATAGCCAACACGCACGCCTTCATCGTCAATGCGTGGGAGCACGAGCGGCACCCCGACCCGCTTCAGCCCATCATCGCCGACATCCTCCGCGCCATCGACCGCAGGCTCGACTCCACCGAGTCTTCCGACAAGCATAAACGCCTCAACAGCCTTAAAAAAATCCTCACGATGGTGACGATCGGAGCCGGCGCGATCGCCCTTGGCGCACCAGCCCTGGCGATCGCGGCACCTGGCATTGCCGATACCGTCACGCAGGTGGGGAAAACCGCCAAAGAAAGTCTGGACCAGGCGAGCGCGGCCAAAAAGGTCCTCGATGACGAAGTCAAAGCCGCGCCAGATTCGGGCGGTACCGGCCTTCGCGCAATCCTCACCGACGCAAAGAAGGCGTACATGCCCGATGACCAAATCATCGTCTTCATCGACGACCTGGACCGATGCCATCCCGACAAGGCCGTCCTCATTTTGGAAAGCATCAAGCACCTGCTGTGGGTCCCCGGCTTCGTCTTTGTGCTCGCCCTCGACAACGTCATTCTCGAGAAGTATCTGCAGAAGCGGTACGAAAAGGATTGCGGCCTCGACGACGACCCAAAAATCGGCAAGAAGTACCTCGAAAAGCTGGTGCAACTAACGCTTTACCTCCCCGAGAGCCCGACGAAATTCGAAGAGTTCGTTCGAAGTGTGATCAACACCAGCGAGGACGAATGGCTGTTGCCGGAAAGCCTCATTCCCCTCCTCGTAAAGAGTGCGGAGACGAGCCCGCGGCAAGCCAAACGGCGAATCAACGACCTCATCGTCGACACCAAAATCTTTGCTGCTTTACCAGACACCGAGGGTAAGAAGGGCAACTATAGTCCGGAGGAGGTCGCCGCGTGCATGGCCGTCAACCGGTTGTTGAAAGACCTGCTTTCACTGGAGCAGATCAAGGCACTGACGGTGCGTGGGGACTTACGACGCCAAATTCTCTCCATCATCGACGAAACCTGGTACGAAGCTCCTGAGCTTGAGCTGGAACCCTCGATAGCGGCCATCATATCTGAGATATTGTTGATGTTTCGAGCGGGAGACTATCTGGATCTATTCGAAAAGAGGGCTATCGGGCGGACGTGGTTTGAGAACGATGAGCTCCGACAGGCTTCCCGCGAATTCCTGATCGAGAGCCGGGGAATAGGAATCGATGAACGGCGATATCAGGAGGCGATTGTCGACAAGGCAATCCGTCGGAGCCTAGGTCTAAAGGATGGAGAAGCGATTTCGAAGGAGCATCGAGCCAAGGTCGAACAGTTATCGTTTGAATATTCACACTTGGACAACAGTGGCTTGTGTCTCCTGACGGACTTGTCTTCCCTCAGCGAACTGTACCTGAAGTCTACACAAATCTCGGACCTCACTCCATTAGTGGGTCTGACCTCTCTCACGAGTCTCGGCCTGGCGAACACACAAGTCTTTGATCTCTCTCCCTTGGCTGGACTGCCCAACCTAACTGCACTTTACTTATACAATACGCAAGTCTCAAACTTCTCTGTCTTGGCTAGCCTTCCTTCTCTCCGATACTTAACTCTTCCTGAATCGATACCGGAAGCACAGCGAGAACAACTTCGAAAATCGCTACCTTATTTGTCAAGCAAGATTTAGGCAAGCAAACCGCCCCTATCGGCATGAATGACGACGAGCGGCTGGAACGGATACCGCGTCACATCCTTCTCCAGGTCCGCCGAGCATGAAGCTGAATCCAAGACCTTCGATCGTCATGCCTGCATCAAATATTCGACGGAAAACATAGCCACTTTGTGGAACTTACTGCACCCTCCTTTCTTGAGTGCAGTGCGCTGATAATTGTGTTAGTAAATGGGGGCTTTGAAGGTTGACATAATTGTTTCGAATCGATACACTTCCCGAATGCTTGCGAAGTTTGTCGAATTCCTCATAATAAAATACAAAGCCATCATCGAAAGATTTCGAACTAAAGGCGTTAGTCGTGAGACATTAAACTCGAAAGCTCTTTTTGAAGCCTTGGAGACCGTCGATCCGTTCGAGCGAAAACTTATCGATGCCTTGCTGCGAAAGGGACTCGAAGAATTTGCAAAATATGTCAAACAGAGGACGCTTTCGAATGAGGTCATTCATTGCATGGAATTTGAGTTCTTCCGACAAGTATTCGGTGTGCTCATGAAGAGCGAAGCCTCTTGCCAAGCGATGATGGAAAATCCAGAAGAAGGTTTTCGTGCAATCATCCGAAAGAGCTTTGCCGAATGTTCAAAGAAGCATCGGGTTTCTTAGATTTATTCCCCGGCCAAAGCCGGGGAACAACGATTCACAGATGTGAAATAAAGCGACGAATTTCACTTGCGTCCTCGGCGTCGAGCTCTGCAAATCCAAATCGATTCTCTCTTTCGAGCAAAGCCAATTTGTTCTCGAAACTTGCCCTAAATATGGGCTCCGTCTGAATACGATCCAGTAAGGCATTCGCCTTTTCGGTTAGTGTCGCATTAAGGCGGACCTTCGCCAGGATCGCCGTACAAAGCCAAGCCAATTCTTCCTCCACCCCTTCGCCGGAGAGACTTACCCCGTTAGGTAATTCTCTAAATTTGAGTGCTTGAGAGTCCAGCTCTTGCTGCTGGAGACTTTCAGTAGTGGTCGCTGTTGTAGGCTTCATATCGTTCCTCACACTCTATATATCAACCCGAAGCGCCGCCAAATTTAACATTTCAGAAAGTTTTCCAAGTTTTTTGCCGTTTCGCCGAGTTTTAGACCCGACTTGGACTCACGAGGCAAGCCGCTCTCGGATGATTTTCAGCAGTTCACGCTTGAGTTGGCTGAAGCGGCTCGGCTTAAAACCACGCTTTTCCGCCCAATACTTTTCGGGTCTACCCGTCATCGCCGAGTTCAGCATGACCTCAAAGACATCTTGGTATTTCGCGTCTAGCTTCCGAACAATTTCTTGAATTGCGACCGTAAGATCGCTCTCCCCCAGCAGGACAAGCCCATGTTGATCGGGGATGTCACTGAGAATATCTTCCATCGATACAATGTCTGCTAATTCTTTGCGACGATAACGAGCCCTCAAAAAACTGTTCACGCGGTTTCGAAGCCAACCTTGCCGAAGTCCCTGCTCTAACGCGATTCGCTCGGCCAACTGAAGATGGGCCGGATTTCCCGAAGTCGAATACTTGTAGTATTCAAGGAGGCAGGCAGAGGCTAAGTCTTCGAGGTCTTCTTTACTAAGAGAAACGAGTCGGCCTAACTCCTTACTAATCGTTGCTCGGATGCTCTCGTAACGGCCGTCATTCGCCATATTCTTTTCAACGCGCTAGGCAAGGTCTTGATCGCCATCGTCGAACATGGACAAGTAAATACAGTCCTTTGGATCAACGACTAGGATTTTCATCCCCGTGTTCAGAGCCACGGCAGCGTTCGCGATTTCGTGCGGCTTTGCGACGAGGTTTCTTCGATGGAGCCGATCGATCAGCGAGGCCGACCGCTTAAAATCGAAGTAGCTAAACTTGACAATCGTGAAATTGAGCCTCAGAATCATCTCTAAGCACTCTTCGGCAGTTTTCTCTTGAGAAGAAACTATTCCAAGAAAGAAGAGAAGAGTCTCAAGCGTCAACGCCCGCTTGCCAGTACGCGATCGATCGCGAAATTCCTGGTAAGTATCGTCTTTGCGAAAAAAACACAAGAGGCATTTTAAGTCCCAAAGGTACAACTTGCCAATTTTGCCATCCTCAACGTCGACCTCTTCTTCGAAATCGTATCCGTCCATCCCCACAGAAAGGGATTTTACTCACTTAAGCAAAATTTATTATAGGCTTCCATCGCTTTATCTACATCCGGCACTTTTGCACGAACATAGGCGACAAAATCATCGTCGGGCTCAGGGTGGGTAAATTCGGTAGCTCGATACAAGAATCGATCGTCCTCATCAACTTCGATCTCGTCCAGTTTCTCTGGCAGAGCCGCCACATTCAACGGATAAACCGGCAGTTCCTCCGCAGGATTGCCCTTTGGCTGCTTAAACTTAAATTTCTGCTGAGTCAGAGCCGATTCTGACGAAAATGGATTTGCCAACGCGTTGTCGCCCAAAGCATTTTCAGGCTGGCTACCCGCCTTCGTGTTGCGCCCAAAAAGCTTGCGTCGATTCTTTGCCACATCCGGGGCATTCCGCCCTTCGATCGCGGCGCCATCTGGAGAACTACCGGGAATCATGAATCTTGCTTCAGCGCATAGCGTCGAAACAATCATAAGGGCAGAGGCCAGAAGCTTCGAAAACTTCGAACCCTTCGATAGCTTATGGGCAAAACCTTCAATACGCCTCATTATCTGTCCACGTTCCAACTATATTATCAGATTATGCCAAATATGTCCAAATTCCTCACCGAACCATTAGGAGCCTCCTCCAATATCTTTGACGTCTTATCACGCGGGATAGTTCAGCCGAATGAACAAATGTACAGGACCTGAAAGCAAGCCTCAACTGAATGTCCACTCCGAACACCAAAAGGCCGACTCCACTCCAAATCGGAAAATTACTTCCATAGTCTTGATTGAATAGACCAAAAGGCTTTTCCCGAAGAAAGACCAGACGAGTGGGCGACTGCTTTCGCGAGCAAACCTTCGATTGCCACCGGCTTTGCCTTCTGGAAAGGTGGGCATTAATGAGGACAAAGGCAGAAAGCCTTTAGCTGTTAGCCCTCAGCTTTCTGACGGCATAAGGTCCCTCTCCGGTCTCTTGCAAAGCGAAATCGCGGTTTCACCCATTCAAATTCGCGCAAACCTTCTCCCAACTGCCTCACGCCGTTGCGTTGATCCAGTGAGCTAAGCTCTCCAGCGTTTCCGGGTCGTCGTCAAAATCACCGTGCGATCTCGAGGCCGACTGTTGCCCGGCGGCGGCCGTACCCCCCGTCACGGACCATACCTTCCAGTAAGGCGCCAGCCGTTCGCGCACACTCATCACCGCCGGGTCATGCTTATAAGCCGTCGACTGGTGGAAACGCTGCATACCTAGCAACGGCATATCTCGCTCCGGCTCCAAAATTCCGCTCACCAAATAGAGCAACGACCGCGTGTAAATGGGCGGCACGACGCGGTCGGCGCATTCGACTTCGTCCGACATACCAAAGATTCCCAAGCTCCGGATGCGGCCACCCGCGACCGAGAACGTCTCGTCCATGAGCCGAAACGTGCACGCCGGCGCCAAAAAGAGGATATCGAACTGAATCGAGTCGGGAATAGCCCCCTGACAAGCCTGGAGAAGTCGGCAGATATAGACCGCACCGGTGCTGTGGCCAACCAGAATAACCCGTCGCTTTTGGGTCATGCCAACATCCTTGATCGCCTGCAGCAGCGCCGTTCCCGGGTAGCTTGCCGCCTCCGGGCCAAACGCGTCGGCCGCGTCCTGCTTCATCAAATCCCACTCCAGAATCTGCCCAATTTTCGCCACGCCCAATTCCACCAGCGTCTCTTCCAGAACGGTGAGATACAGGCCATGATCTCGCTCCTGAACAAACCGCTTGATGGTTCGATACACGATCTTGGCAATGGCGACCGCCGCCTTCAAGCTTAGGGCAAACCCCAAGGTCCCATCGTCTTCGAGCGCCGCTACTTCTGGGTCGGCCTCGAGTTCTTGCTGGAGCCTGGCGACAAAGTCCTCATCTACATCCGCCTTGCGGTCGGCCATTTTCGATGCTTCTTCAAAAGGTTCGTGGCTCGGAACCTCCACTGCAAACCCCAAAGGACCATCCTCCAAAGCCGCAAATCGGGCGTCGATCTCTGAATCGATTTCGGAGTCCGAAACTTTTTCTTGGTAATAGCCTAGTATGCCATCGGGTACATAGATTCCTAAGTGGTCGGCCGCCACTTTGAGCCCTTTCTTCAGGACACCCTTGACCGTGTCGGTTCCAATCTCGGAAATCAGGGACCTAATCGCTTCGTCTAAATTGTATTTGATCGCTTCATCCCAGCCGGATTGCCACACAAAAAAGAGCGATGACGCCCCTTTTTCTCCATAAATAGGCGCTAACTTTTTGGCAATGCCTTCTCCCGCCGACCTATTCACCAATCCACCGTGAAAATGCACTACTAAAGGAGCCTCGCTACCCTTTGCCCAATCAGAAATAGCCTGATTGAGACCAGAATAACCCTCCTGAAATTTTTCGAATTTTCCACCCCGAACATAAACGTTATGCGTCGCCACGTGCCCGATTCTATATCAAGAAGGCTGATAATGTCGAGATCATTTTTGCTGATTGTTGACGGGGAAGGCCAAAACTATCTATCATGAATTCCTATGGGTGGAACTGACTCAGCAAGCGTGGCCGCACAAAGGCACCGCGAACTGCTTCGTCAGGTGAAGGCGCTGAAAGACGAGATCCAATCTTGGCTCGAGTCGGCCATGGTGAGCGACGTCCGCCAGCAATACCAAACCCAACTGGCCGCCTTAGGTCGTTCGCTTGAGGTCGCCGTCGATCAAATTCAGGAGCGGATAGTAGCGGACAAGCCCGCCGGGCAAGTCTTCAAGGCCGCCGTAGCCGAGGAGCGATATCTACTGTGGATTCGGGCCATTTGGGACCCCTTCCGCGTGGCCTTCGAGCAGCGAACGTCGGGCGACGCCTCGACAACCCTCAAATTGGCCGATGAACTGGTGTGGGCCTGCTTCTATCCCTTTGCCGAACGGGCCGGGACCAGACGCTCTGCCCCGCTCGCCACCATCGCCAATGTGGCTCCGTGCATTCGCCCGAGCGACATGACTCGCAATTTCGTCAACGCCAGTCTGCCCGCCGAGTTGCAAGATCGCGTCAACCAGGTTCTCAAGAGCCTGCCCATGGCCATCCTGTACCTTCCGCCAACGGTAGTCGCCTCCCCCTGGCAATTGTGCCTCGTCGCCCACGAGGTCGGCCACGAAATCCAGCACATTTGGGCGGATGAGAACGGCCAGTCCATGGTGCAAACGTTCCAGGCCGAGCTGACGGATCTCGCCGGCGCCGACTGGAACAACCGAGGCCAAGAAGTGTTCGCCGACCTGTATTCGGTGCATTGCATCGGACCCGCCGCGGCCTATACGCTCTTCGACTTCGTCTTTGGCGAAGCCGACGATATGCAAAAAGGTGACGCCAAATATCCACCCGCCATCGTTCGAATCCAATTGGCCAACCGTCTCAGCACGAAGTTGGGCCTCGGAACGGCGAAATTGCCCCTCATGGACGAACCTGAATACTGCCCTGCCGCCCTCGGTGAGCAGCTAGATGGAGCCGACAAAATCGTCGACTATGTCGTCGGTCAGCAGAACCCGTGCCTGAAGCACTTCGGCCTGGACCGAGCCGAGTTTTCCAGCCACGCACTCGCCAAGCCCCTTTGGGACGACAAGCAGCCTCTCTCCAAGCCGTCGGTTGCAACCATTCGCCAACTGTTTCACCAAGCCAGAGTAGCCGTCGAAGACGTCACCAAAGACGACGACGCGGAAACCCTCCGAAGGAATCTTGAGCGGCGAGTGATGGATAATGTTCCATCAGGGGTCCGCGCCGTGGTAAAGGTCGACATGGACGCGTTTAGCCCGATCGAAAAGGCGTTTGATGAGATTCCAAACGACCTGTGGAGTCGAGACGCATGAAACGTATCAAGATCGAGGTCCACCACGTCGAGAACAATATCGAGCTGAAGGTCGCGGGCGGGGCCATTGCCCCCCGTACCATTCAGGAGGAGTGGTCCAAGGGCGAAATGCTTCCTTCGGTCGAAGCCCTTACGAGTGACGCCAAGGACTCTCTGTTCGAATTACTGAAGTCCGGCTCGGGTGACCGTTCCGATCTCGCCCAGCACCTGCTGAACGTCCTGATCGATCCCGGCCAGCAAGCGGACGTATTTGGCACCGGCCCTGGACCTCGTGTCGATCTCGCCATCGAAATGGATTTCGACGATCCCCTCGCCGCCATCCCGTGGGAATTGGTCTTGAGTGCCAAGGTCGGAAGCAAGACCCTGGCTCAGCTTGGCGCAACCGTGACTCGGCTGGTTCGTAGCGAGGCTCCGGCCCCCGTTCCCTTCGAGCGGCCGATCAAAGTCCTCTTCGTTTCCGGAACGCCCATCGACGATCCCGCCGTGAAGGCGGGCACCGAGTTTTATTGCATCGCCCGTAACTTCACCCTGGGCAAGCGCCCCTTTCGAACCAGGTTGGTGGTGCACGCCAGCCTGGACGAACTCGTGGCCGCCGCCAAGGAACTCGAGCCCCACGTCATCCATTTCGCCGGACACGGCGAATTCGGCGCGGCTGGAGCGTCGATCCAACTACGCGACCCAACCCCGGGGAGCGACTTCATGAGGGTTACGCCCGAACAACTCATCGCCGAGCTGAAGGGCATTCTGCCCACGATGATGATCCTCAGCGCGTGCCAAACTGGAAATACCCAGCCATTTGGCGCGGGGGAAACCGCCTCGTTTGCGGCTCAGTTGGTAAAGGGTGGCATCCCCATCGTGGCGGCGATGGCGGGAAAGATCACGGATTTGGCCACCCGCACCTTCACCCGAAGCCTCATGACCGCACTGGTGAACGGAGAACCGATCGTCGAGGTGACGGGCATGGCCAGACAGAAAGTTTTCAATGAAGTCAACGCATCGGGCGAGTGGATCTACCCCGGCCTCTTTTGCGCCCCATCCGTTCCGGTGAACTTCACGATCGGCTCCGCCCAAGTCACCGAGGAGGAAGAACGGTTGCAAAAGAGAATCGACCGTTTTGTCGAAACAGATCGTTTCGAACCTCACCTTTGCCTAAGAGAAAATGTTTGGGCCGCCTATGCCAACGTGCTGAATGGGAAAGCGTTGCCTAGCCTCCACATCTTTGGAGGCACTAATATGGGTAAGTCACGTATCTTGCGCGAGCTTGCCCGACAAGCTGTTCGAGAAGGACACTTAGCCATTGGAATTTCGCCAGACTTTGTGACCGGGGCGTCCGATACCACATCGCTGCGCATTGCAGGGGCATTTCTACAGGCACTAAACTTTGCCGTCGCTGACTTGGGAATAGGAGAGGAAGTCGAACTCGAATATATGGTACAAGCCAGCAGACAGAACATTAACGAGATACCGCCACCGCCCGGAACGAAAAGCGTGTTTCGCAACCGCGGTCAGGAGATCCGCAAGGTAGCTGCCGTCTTTGAATTTGAATTGCAGCGGATATTAGAACTAGCCATTGAAAAGGGACTGTTGCCACCGACATCCAAGCCTATTGTCTTCATCGACGATCTCCACAAGATGCCGGAGGAATTTCTTCAGACACTTTTCCTGGAGAATGGCACTGTCCATCTCAACGGTTGGGCCATAATCGGCACCAATCCGATTCCTTTCTTTTCGACATCGGATATGAGTGAACTCGCCAAGGTTTACCGTGCTGCGTTTGGGGAAAAGTGTGATTTCGTGGAAATTGGACCCTTCGCAATGGCCGATGATGCAGACATCTTGGCGTACGAACGCATCTTGATGAACCCATTTCATCGACCCAGTTGCAAATTCAAGGACGCAGACAAGGTTTTCGCATTGACTGAGAAGTTCTTTACAGATACTAGTGGAGATGCGGATGATGTCCGCGATAACTTTCGCGTACATATCCGTCACGATTTGATAAATCTCAAACTTCCGGGACTTTACGCCGCCGCCCGCGTTGCTCGGGCGGCCGAGTATATGACCAGTTCGACAGAGAACGCATTACTACAGGCTCTTGGCATGTGGGAGGCGAAATGAGTACATCGCTGAGTTTGCAGTTTAAGGAAGAGCTGGAGAAAACCTATGCAGATATCAGATCGGGTCTGTTCGAAGTTTATGGTCCGGATATCCTTCACCGACTTCTCATTCCCCCTTATTGGACTTTGGAGACCCTGGGCACACTGTTTCCTCGCATAGACTGCGAGACATTCTTTGCTCAAGCCCACTACCTTGGACTGGGAAAGATCGAGAAAGACGGTCAATGGCTCAGTATTGACACCGTGGGACGCCACGAGGCAATTCGGATCATAGGCGGCGACGCGGTACAACGGCTAGCCGCATACTTGCTGCAAGACACAGCGAGCAAAATCAATGGTGCCATCAAGGCGTCAAGCAACCCCAACAACATCCCTGAAGTTTTGGCCGACTGGGCTACTCTCGCCCAATTGGCCCCGTCCAATGTGGTGTCTCGTCTCATAACCAATTCGGATGACGAATCACTGGATGACAGGCTTATTGCGGCAGCCAGCCCTATCGCCGAACTGATGGGGGGAGAATGTGCAGCCGCAGTCGCCCAACTCAAGCGAAGACAGCTCCGCCGAGTGGTCGACTTTCGGGAACGACGGGCTCTGGCATGCTTCCTACCCCGGGCTCAGCAGATCGACGCTGTCAATTCGCTCCTGGCCCCAGGTACCAGGGAGTGGGCTCTGCACGTTATCGGCCATGGTGGATTTGGCAAGACGATGCTGGTTCGCCACGTCGTCACCGAGCTGGCGCCCGCGCGAGGGTACGCGGCCGCGAGAATCGACTTTGATCTCCTCAGCCCCGATTTTCCCGTCATTGAGCCCGGACAGTTGCTGTTGGCCCTCGCCCGAGACCTGCAAGACCGATACGGCTTGGTCAGTACCGACAGCTCTTACTCTCGCGTGGCTTACGAGTCGGCCTCCACCCAAGAGATTTCTGGGCTCGAACACTGGGATGTTAGTCCCCGGGGCCGCGAAGAGGCGACCAAGGACCCGCTCGGTTTTGTCCGCTCGGACCAATTCCGCCGCTTGCTCTACGCTTTTCAAGACTTCCTCGAGAGCTTGCAAATGCCAGTCCTCTTGGTGTTGGATACGTGCGAAGAACTGGCCCGCTTGCGCTTGGGCGCCGAGAAGCTGCCGCAGGTAGAAGCCATGTTGGCGATTCTGGAGGCAGTGCAAAGGATGGTCCCTTCCGTTCGCGTCCTCTTTGCCGGACGGCGGTATCTGGCGCAAGGGGGCGCTCGCTGGACGGCGAATACTCCCGATCGAAAGGCTCTTCCCGAGGTGCGACCCTACCTGTGCCTCCACGAAGTCAAACCGTTTGATCAGGTCGAGGCCATGAACTACCTGTTCGACAAGCGCCACTTGGACAAATTCAAAGTTGGGAAGAATTCAGCCATCTGCAAGCGACTTTTAGAGGTGTGTCGTGACCCCAAAACCAATGGATACAATCCGTTCGATCTTAATTTGTATACGTCCTGGCTAACCGACGATCCTAAGGCGGCCGCGCAAATCCTCGATCGAAGCGACATCGACCCCTACGTCAACACCCGCATTCTGGGGCGAATCGACGACCCTGACGTCAAGAAGGCCGTTTACGCGTTGATCGTCCTCGGTCAAGCCAACCGTGCATTTTTGATCGGATCGTTGGCCTTGCCCGAAGCCCGTGCTCATGTCGTCGAAGCCGAGCTTGTGAATTTGGAATGGGTGGACACCAGTCCCGAAGCTGGCACCCTCTCCATCTCTCCGCGTCTGGCAACAAGACTGAAACATTACTTCAGGCAATTCATGGTGACGGAGCGGAACCAAACCGAAAGGCGCCTTCGCAGTCATCTCCAATCGCTCATGGACGACGACGGATTCCAGGATGCCGACAAATTCACCATCGGAGCCGCCGCTCAACTGCTCGAAGCCCCTACGTTCGGACGGCTCTGGGACCAACTCTGCGAGCAATTCACCCGCGAGGGTAACCGAGAAGGTTTACAGAACATCGCCGCCTACCTCTTGGACGACGATGGGGGAACGCCCCTGGTGGGTCCCCACCATCGTTGCCGATCCGGCGTCCTGGCCGATTACGCGGCCGTGATCGATCCTTCGTCGCCTGAATACGAATCGGCTTGGACCGAAGTACACGACCTTGCCGACAAATACCCCACCGACCGCCGTCAGTCTCTACGCCTTACGGCCGTCAACGCGCTAAGCGTTTTAGGAGAAGGGGTCCTCACAGCTGATATTTTGATCGATCCGCTCGCTGAACTTACAGCCGAAGGAGATGACCATCTGATGTCCAGTCAAGTCAACGCGGTCGAAGCCTTACTCGATAAGCGCTTGCGAATGGGAACGCTCGCGCGAAAGCAAGCAAAGAGGATTGCGGCGTGGGCTAATCGGATAGAAGATTCACATCCGCTGAAGCTTCCTGCCCTGTTGTGCTCCGTCCGCGCATTGATGCTTTCCAATCAAATCGACGAAGCCAAGCATGAATCGGACCGCCTTCTGGATCGAATATCGAGAGCTAAGCCAATTTCAAGCCTCTCCTTGTGGACGGCACCGCAAGACTTTATGTCCTTAACGCTTTTACATCTCGCACTGGGGATTCCGGACTTTCTACTACTGTCCAATTCTTCTTCTAGTCCGAAGAGTCATAAGGCCGTGTCGAATGCGATACTCCGCAGCTCCGACTCTATGGAAGGAGACCGATTGGCTTCCCTATGGATCGCGATGAGATCAAATCGGGCCATTTATGCGACCATGCTATCCGACAGTGAGCGCTTCTCAAAGACGACGTTTTGGGGTCTGCACGACTCAAAATTACCGGTCGCCTCGCTCGTACCTCCCCTTTACGTATCGATCGGCAGAGACATTTGTCGTCATGGTGGGATCGTTGAAGCCATGCAATACTGCGATTCCATCGATCGGATCTTAGGTCACGCCGAAACGGATGAACGGCTTTGGATCACGAAGTTGCAGTTTGAATTCATTGGATCGTGTCGGTCTAGGCGATATCTGGAAGTCCTTCAACAAAATCTATCGAGAAGAGAATCGCACTCCACAAAAAACCTGCGGTGGCTCTCGATTCTCACCGGCGAGCCAATCGACGGTGACCTTCTACCGCGCGATTCGTGGCACGAGCGATTCTCCACCGAATTTGCCCCGGTGCCAGAAGCCTACCATGGCCACTACCAGCCCTCCAATCGCCGGAAGGAAGCTCCAGCCATTCGCCATGAAGAGCTCGACCAGTTCGAAATCGATCTGCTAAACCCAAAGGCGAAGGATATAAGGGTCCCTAAACCGTGGAATTCCCGCGCCTATGTGGAAAAGCATCTCTATCGGGCCGACGAAGTTGCGAACGTGGTGTGGAGACGCTTTGGCTTAGGGGTCGGTGACGAGGATTTAGACTATTGGCAAGACTTGGTCGGTTATGTTCGCTTTGCCGAGATCGGATGTGAGGAAGCCCTCCTTGTGGCCCGAAGGCTGCCACAGGTGGCACATCGCATTCTCCGCCAAGTCTTCGAACACTTGGGCAATGTAAATGAGTATCCGTCAGTTCTGCGCATGCTGGGCAAGAATGCGCATGCGAATCCGTCTCGGTTTCTGGCCGATCTTGCTCGAGTGGACAATCCCTACCGCGCGATGCAGATACTGGGCTACGCCGTGGAGGATCCCGCGACCCAACCCAAACCAACCAGGAAAGCTCTGACGAAGAGCGCATCGGCCCGTGCCCCCGACATCTTCATCACGAGCACCTCCCAAGCTGAATTTACGGAGTCCTGGGGATCGACCATTGTAGTCGGCGGCGAGCAACATAACATGATCATTCCCAGTATCATGGAGATAGCCCCACAAAATCTGCGTTCGACAAAGAACCTCCGAAAGCAGATAAGGACCGCTCTTTCGGGCCCAGGGAATTCTGAGGAAGGATTGCCGATCGTGGCAAACGCCCTCCATTCGGCTTGGCCGTGGGAAGCGATTTTTCCTCAATTGGTCAGAGTCAGGTCATCTCGCTTGACCCATCGCATCGTTCGCGAAGTGGTGGGAAGTTCAATACCGGGGCCCATACTCGTGGGCGCCGCAGACGCGAGATTTGCTTCTCAACAATGGGCTCCAGAGCTCAACCTGGCGCTGGGCAAGGCACCAAGGACCCCATTTGTGAGTGTTTTGCCATCCAAGATGCCAAGTTTCTCTTTGTCCTATCGAATCTTGCACTTAGTTGGCCGCGGCGATCAGACCTTTAAGGAGTTTCGTCTCCTTTTCCCCGACGAGTCCCCTTCCAAAGCCGACATTGGCCAAACGAATTCTCTGGGCCTTCGTTCGAGAGACATCCCCGCGAGCGCCTGCCAATTAATCATCGTTCAGGGCGAACCGTCCTTGGACTTTCGACGAGGCAATTCTAACCTGATTGATACCGCTTCTCTCCGGGGGTTTGCCGCCGAACTCAGCGCCGCCGGTGCTAGATTCGTCCTCATGATCCCAAGCATGCCGAAATTGGCCTCGGCGTTAGTGGTAGCTCGGATATCCCATGAGTTTGGTGCCCGTCGCGCAAGCATCACGAGAATCAGCCTGCTGAACCTCATTCAAGATCTTCAATCTCAGATACCCGATCACGACTGGACCCAAGAAGCCCTGCGCGAGATTACGCTCTTCGTGAATGAAAACTAGGACTGCTCAATCCTTGCATGCCCGTTACGACGTCTGGCACCCACAGATTGGGTGTGAGAGGAACTTCGTCCCGTTGAGAATCGCCCCTCTGTCGCGAGCAGAAAACGTGTAAAATAGGTTCACTAAATCCGCATCATTATCAGGATTACCGTTGCAAATATCTTGATTGCATCGCCACCCCTAAACGCCGTTGATAAGGTCATGAGAATAGACATTCCACCTTCGTACTTTGAAGTAGCCGATGAACGACTTGCGGCACACGTTCCAAGCTCGGCACAGCGCATTTTAGACGTTGACTGCGCCTCTGGTGCCTTGGCCATGCGGTTAAAAGAGGGTCGCCCGGATCGTGAAATCTGGGGGATCGAACGATCGGAAGAGATGGCCTCGGAAGCCCGTCGTAATGGTGTCGATAGAGTCATCGTGGGAGATGTTGAGCGCATGGCTTCCTTCCCTCTTCCAAAGGACTATTTCGACTGTATTATCTGCAGTGATATTCTTGAGGCCCTAAGGCATCCGAGCCGCTGCTTAGAAAGCCTTCACGATCACTTGAGGCCCTCGGGATCCTTATTGTGCCGCGTTAGTAACAAGTGTCACTGGTCTTTCGTGGTCGGATTGCTATCTGGCGGCCATGGGCACGAGAGTGACCTGGGCCCACACGGGTTTGCGCCGCCCACAGTTCTCAACCTGCTTTTTGCCTCCGGCTATGGAATTGTCGCCGAGGACCGATTGGCGATTACCAATCCAGAAGTCATTGCTGTCCTCACCAGCGCAGCCGAGGCGCTGGGGGCCGATGCCGAAAGCTCTCGCCGAAATCTCAACACATATCAACTGATTTATGAGGCCAAAAAAGTTCTTCCGAGAATAGACTTTGCCACGTCCGGCGTTCTAGGAGAAGGTGTGCAGGGCCTTTCTTCCATCATCGTTGTGGCCTACAATTCGGCCAGCACCATTGCGCCTTGCTTGGCTTCTTTGCTGGCCACGATTGGAGACCAGGACGAAATCATCGTGGTTGACAATGCGTCGGGCGACGACACCTGTGGGATAGTCTTGAATTTCGCAAATCGGGACCCTCGCGTGCAACTCATCAGGAGCCCATCGAATTTAGGCTTCGCCAAGGGCAGCAATCTCGGGTTGTCGAAGAGCAAAGGCGAATACCTCGCCCTCGTCAATCCGGATGTTGTCGTTACCGATGGCTGGCTGGGGGCATTGCAAAAGCGACTCGATCTCGATGGAGTGGGTTTGGCGGGACCCTTATCCGACAATATTGCCGGCGATCAGTTCGTAGGGCACTATGTACGGGGAACAAATCTGACGACGGCATCCCTTAGCGACATTTGCCGAGAGAATCTTGCCGGATCGACGCTCTGGACGAAGCTTCTGATAGGGCTCTGCGTGATGGCAAAACGATCCTTACTCGACCAGATAGGCTTATTGGACGAAGACCTCTTTCTTGGCAGTGACGATCTCGAACTTTCATGGCGAATACGGACTCACGGATTGCGGTTGGCCGTCGCGATGGACGCATTCGTTCACCACAAAGGCGGCGTTAGCTTTGCAAGTCAACCAAAAGATCTAACCAAGCAGCTCGTCTTTGAAAGCACAGAGTGCCTGCTGAGCAAAATTCGAGAAACCTACGGATGGGTCCCATCCTCGGTCGACATTTGGGGAGTGGACATCATCCACAAGTAATCCCAAACACCGGCCGTCATATTAACTGCTCGCCGCTCGGCTCGATAACCAGGATTTTGCCCGTCACTTCGGAAGAATCGAGGCGCACGATCGCCTCGGCCACTCTGCTTGTCGCAATCCTCGAGGGAAATGCATCGGGAGCAATCGCATTGACCTTGATCCCAAAGGCACGAAATTCGTCCGCAAGGTGCATTGTCAGGAAGTTAAGTCCGGCCTTGCTCGCGCTATACGAAGATTGTCCCATGTTGGGAAACACCTGCATCCCCGATATGCTGGAAATGTTGATGACTCCTCGCCCTAAGGCACTGTTTTCGAGGTCTCTCGCACGCCAGAACATCTTTGCCGTCAATAAAGCCAACCGAAGCGGCGCTTCGATGTTGACGGCGGCTTGACGCTTGAGGGCATCGACCGACTTGCCTGACTCAACCAAAAATCGATGGTCCATATCCGCTGCCGCGTTGACAACAAGATCGATTCGTCCGAATCGCGCCAGCGATGCCTCAACCACCCTCTCAAGATCGCTGTCCGAGTTTAGGTCAGCCCGCACTTCGTAGACTTTAGAGCTGTTCTCGGCCACGTCCTCCATGGGGCGAAGAGGGTCCACAAAAGCCTGCTTCTGGGTTGAAACGTACGGCACCCTATTTCGACAAACCGCAACGATGTTGTAGTGCTCTGCAAAGAGACTACAAAACGTGTTTCCGAGTTCTCCGCCCGCGCCGGTCAGGATACAAACCCTACGGAGCGAAGGATCGACGGTCCCTACCATGGCACAACCTTATTCCAACCCCACCTGGAAATCGTTTCTTCCTTGGTGCGGTGGACCCACATGACGATACAGTTTCGCGCCAGTCTTCTATTAGACAGGAAGGTGTGAAAGGAGTAGGGTGTGCATTCGAAAGCCAGCAAGGAGTTATTGATCGGAGGCACGACGCCGATCGGCGATTCGATGGGATCATCCTCATTCATGTAAAGCCCGGTCTCCCCTCCATCGCCCGGCCTCCACCCGTCGTTGCATAAATAGAACAAGACCGCTACCGCGCGAGCCGTCTCTCGGGAAGTGAACCCGGGTGCGGTCTTCCCGGAAGTGTAAGAACAAATCTTGGGGTCGGTCACGTTCACTCCCCCATGGGGAGGCTGGGAAATAAACCACCCAGGATTGAGGTCGTTATGAATCCTTCCGTTTCGGCCACCAATTGCATGATGATGCAGAGCGCCATCGACATCGCCCGTCGCATCGATTTGGAAGAGACCGGCAACCATGTCGTGCCACGCTCTGGATGTAAAGAGTGAGAGCGGACCCTCTTGGCCAGGCTCGAAGCGCATCAGATAGGCGTCGTAATTTCCGTTGAGTCGAGAGAACCTTCCCTCCTGCGGACTTTCTGATAGTCCCCTACCCAGTAACTCCATGTACTGTCTTGCTACTTCGCCGTAAAACTCAGCCGTAAAAACGTTGGCGGCGGTGTAATGACCGTAAGGCTCGGACCGATAAAGCCATCGACGATTCTGAAGGATGCCTTCTAATGAATCTATCCTTGTTGCACCGGAAGACGCTGTTGTTGTTTGACCGATAATCATAAACCTACCTTAATACCCCTTTGGCCACGGAACAATCCGTTCTCCGCTCGGAGTGACGATGAGCACGCCGTCTTTCGTGGCACCAATTTGCTCGGTCCCGCTAATCGGCATCTTGATGACCTTGCGTTGCGTCAACGCTTTTGCATCCAAAAATAGTAATCCCTCCGCTTTCAGGGCCACAATCAAGGACTTTGAAGGGGCATAGCAAAATGTCTTTACCTGAGGACCAACCTTGGTCTTTAACATCGAAGCGGTGGAATCCATCCGTAACAATCGACGACTAGCGTTAACCCCAAACATGACGTCTCCTCCTTGCGTAAGAATTGGGGAGCTAACGAACTGAAATTTGGCCGATTTCACCCTGCGTCCATCTTTCACATTATACGTTTCCAAAAGATAATCCTGGTTAAGAAACCCGATCGAAGCATTCTCTGGAAAATAGTAAGGTCGAGCCTTGGAATTGTTTCGTTGGGGAATACCAAAATGAACCCTATTGTCTTCAAAGCTCCAAAATACTTCGTCGGGCGACTCGTGAGCCGATTCTTTGACCGGAGGTGTGCCTAAGCGGATCGTCGGAAGCTTAAAAAATATTGCGTATTTCTCGTCGGGAGAGATCCAGCTCATGCCGTACCTGGTATTCGCTCCCACCTTTTTTTGGAGTTCCCCATTAACCGAATACACTAATGATTTCAGGTTACGAATTTGGCCCGTTTTGGCGCTAATCTCGTAATGAAAACCCTGGCTGGCCACGAGACATAGACCCTGAGACGATAGCACGGCGTGATCGACGGGGCTATCTAGTTTGAACGTCTTGCTGCTTTTCGCATGAAGAGTCACTTGGTCATCACGCCATGTGTAGTATTCCGAAAGCAAGTCCGAACTTGAGAAACCAACAGGGGTGACCGCCCCTTGGGAAACAGGGGGCGGTATGGATAGTAAGAGGACGTTGAGGAACATCACGTCTTTCTTACGGACAGTTTCCAGTCGGGGCGCTAAACTGCAAGAATACACCTCGGGTTAGGACAAACTCTTTGTCCAGACCTGTACCTGGAGTCTCCGCGAGGTTGTACTGCCCCCAAAGACTTTGCTTCGGACTTAGCAGCAGAGCTTCATACGCTGGGTACCACTCAACTTTGCTGTTGTAAGACCAGTCCAGACCATCGGCCTGGCCCGGGAAGATGACCGTCACCTTGTCCTTTTCAGTTGCCGCAAACTTGACCAGCACGTCGTAGTTGATGCAAAACGCTGGCTGTTGGAAGTTGTAGGGCAAGAAGGACGTACAAGCTTGAATGACGAACCTTACGTACTGCGAGCAACACTCTTCGTTGCGGTTAAATGGGAACAGATACCGAACAGGAGGTGGATTCGGTTGCCCGTAAGATCCAACCTTAGACGTACAATTCCACTTGGGTCCTTGCTGAGTCGCCTGGATCGAAATTCCCATCTTGTCGCTGGTTGTAATTGCCACGTTGGCATCGGCAGCCCGAAGTTTCGTGCTTTCCGCAGTTGCCCAGGAAATATGCTTCGCCGTTCCGGGGTCGAATAGATCGCGATCATCGGTGTTGCCATGAACGTTGAGCCCGAATGGAAAAGTTTCTCCAAACCAGTACTTCGCCGGGCAAGCCGGGTTGTGCATGTCGATGCGGAATCCAGCCCGTTTAGGAATGAACGCATCGAACTGGAAGCGGATCGGAATCAGGCCAGAAGGGTCAGCGTTCGACGTCGGACTGCCGTCGGCGTAACCATGAGAGGACTGAACCGGCCAAAGTGGATCCCTCGTGGTCCACATTGCCTGATTCGTACCATAGTGCCTTGCTCTCACGTAAATGTTGTCACAGATCCTCGTGAACTCGTAACGGTATCCAAATGATCCTAGCCAACCAAATTTGGGTTGACTCTTCGCCCCGGCCGAAAACGGGGTGCCATAGGGTTTGAAGCTGAGAGTCAAGTTTTCTGCGGCGGTCATCCTCATCGCCACTGAGCCCAGTGCGTCGACCAAATATTCAGTTTTCGCACCCGCCGAGCTTGTCTCACCAATCATTTGGCCCATCACCGTGTGATATTTTGTCGTTGCCATCTTAGATCATCTCCTGCAAGTAGTCGGTTCCGTCCCAAACAATGGTCGTGCGTCTTCCGCTCGACGGTGTGATTTCCACCCGTTTTAGGCCATCGCCATCATAGACAAAATTCGCGTCGGACCGTAAATCTTGCCGGTGAGTCGCAAGCCTGTTCTCACAATCGTAAGTCATGGTCGAAAGAGCTGTCCCGATCGCACCCGTGAGCAGATTGCCGTTCGCATCGTACGTAAAGGCCGAACCGTCTGTCGCGCTGACCAAGCGATCGGCCACGTCGAAGAAGTTCTGTACAGGCGTACCCGATTCAGATGTCCACTTCAAGTTGCTATTGGCGTCGAAGGCATAGGTGTAGACATGTGCGAACACGCCAGACCCATTGTCTTGGACCAGATGATCCAAGGCGTCGTAAGAGTAGGTACTAAGGCGTCCGGCCAAATTGCCAAACGAAGCCCGGTTCCCAACCTGGTCATAGGTGTAGGTGATTTGCTCAAAAGTTACACCAGCCGATGACTTGGCGATGATCGAATTATTGTTTCCAATAGGATCATAGGAATTGACAACGACTTTGCCCGACGGGTGAGTGATCGTCGTAACCCGACTCATACCATCGTAGGCAAACGTATTGACTTGACCAGCTCCATCCGTGTACGAAGCGAGCCTGGCCTCGATATCGTATCCGTAATGGCGGACGGTGCCGTCTGGCTCATGAAGTTCAGTTCGTTGCCCGGCCGCGTCGTAGACATAAGCCTGAACGAGGTTGCCCTGATCAGTCTTGCCGGAGAGTTTGCCGGTTGGATCATACGAATAGGTTGTGACACCCGCCGCGTCCTCCATCCTGTTCCGCTGACCGAGTGAATCGTAAGCGAAGGTGACGAATGTCGCATCGGAATAGGCCTTGATCGTCAGCGCGCCTCTTGCGTCATACGTCAATGTCGTGACGGTGCCGTTTGCCGCGTTTTGCTGAACGAGCCAACGGTTCGCGTTGTACTGATAGGAGGTGGTGTTTCCAAGGGCATCGACCCGCGAAGCAACCGTCGATCGAACTCCGTATGTCGTTGTGACGATTCCTCCCAAAGGTTTCTGTATGGAAACGTTACGACCTTCAGAATCAAATCCGTATGTCGTGACGTGTCCCAAGGCATCTTGATGGGCGACGACTCGCTGAAGGTTGTCGTACGTCATGCTCGTCGTCCAACCTCGAGCATTTGTGATGGCAACCTGGTTACCTAACGCATCGAGCGTGTAACTGGTGATCTGACTGTTGGCGTCTTGGACGGCAATCGTTCTTCCGGTGGCATCGTAGGTCGTCGTCTGGATGGCGCCCGTAGGTGTCGTAAGCACGACGACTCTTCCAACGGAATCGTAGGTTTGACTCCACAAGTAGCCACTGGCGCTGATTCTGGCAATCACCTGACCCGCAGAATCGTAGACGTTCGATATAACTCTTCCGAGAGCGTCGATCGAACTGATGTGCCGACCCGCCGCATCGAATTGATAGGTGACCGTATTACCCAACGCATCGGTCCTAGAAATGGCATGTCCGACCCGATCAAATGAGTTGGTCGTTACAAATCCCTTCGCATTAACGCTGGAAATCTGTTGCCCAAGACTATCGTAATTGAAAGTCGTTCGGTTTCCAAGAGAATCCTGGGTTGCCCAAACTAGCCCGTTGTCAGTTCGGTATATGGCCGTACTGATATTGCCCAAGGCATCGATATTTCCAACCACCGCCCCGTCGACGTCATAGGAATAGGACGTTCGGAAGCCAGACTCATCGATTTTGGCCGTCGTTCTGCCTGCCAAGTCAGAGAGGATGGTGGTCATATTGCCGCTGGGCGAAATCGATCCAATGACGCGGTCAACCGAGTCGTGTATCTGCGTGAAGGTATAGCCGGCCGCATTTTGAGTGGCTAGCGGAACACCCTTCGCGTTATAAGACATCGTGGTTCGTTGACCAAGAGCATTGACCATGACAACTGGCTGCCCGACCGCGTCGTAAACCGTTGACATGCGCTGTCCGAGTTGATCGATCTGCCCGACCACACGACCGTTGGCATCGTAGACGTAAGTGGTACGCGTTCCATCGGCCGCTAGCGACGCGGTTCGATGTCCCAAACTGTCGTAAAGATAGGTCGTAATGAGTCCAAGAGGGTTTGTTTCCGACGACACTTTAGACTCGGCATCGTATTTCCAACTGGTGGTATTTCCGAGAGGATCCATGGAGGACACAACTCGACCCGCAGCATCGAACACTTGCGAAGTACGGTGGCCTTCGGCGTCCACCGAGGCTTTCACCATTCTCATCGAATTGTAAACGTTCGTCGTAATTCGACCGAGCGGTTTCTCTTCTCTGATGACATTCCCTATGTTGTCGTAAACAAAGGTGGTTGCCGTTCCATCCATTTGATTTTGGCTAACCAGATAGCCGCCGGCGTTATAGACTTGCGTCGTTACACGGCCAGATGGGGCTTGTGAAGCCACGAGCTGCAGATTCGCATCGTACGAGTAACTGACCGTATTCCCCAACGGGTTGGTGCGAGCAAGCACTTCATTTCGAGATCCGTAGACCGTGGTAAAGGTGCCGCCCTGAGCGTTGACTGTACTAATTCGTCTTCGCCTCGAATCATAGCTATAAGTCGTACTATTTCCGAGGGCGTCAACGGAAGCGGCCTTCAGTCCAAGCGAATTGTAGACTTCGGTTCGAACGTAGCCGAGCGCATCACACATTGCGACACGATTACCGCGTCCATCGTACGTGAACGTGGTCCGATCGCCTAAGGCGTTAATTCGAGCAATCAATCGACCCGACGTGTCGAAAACATTGGAATAGATGTTGCCTTGTGGATTGATGACGCTTTGCCGTCTACCGTTTGCCGAATAGATATAGGTGACCGCATGCCCTTCGGCAGTAACTTTGGACTGGAGCCGACCGACACCGTCATAGGCGTACGTCATGGCTCCGATTCCGGGCAATTCACGATTCGTCAGCATGCCCCGGTTATCGTGCGTCAAAGACACGACTGAGCCATTCGGTATTTGGACCACAGAAACGGCTCCCCTCGCGTCATAGGAGAAGGTTGTCGAATCGCCAATGGCATTGGTGCGAACTTTGATCCTGCCGAGCGAATCGTAGGTCAACGTATTTCGGTTGCCAACCTGATCCATCAGGCCAGCAAGCAACTTCGACTGTTGCTCGTAGATCGCCGTCATCGCCGAGCCACTTGGACTGAGGACCGAGAGTGGCATACCACTTGGGTCATAAGAAATTGAGGTGCGCGCACCGACTTCGTCGACCGTCGCAACGACCTGACCTACCTGATCATAGACGTAAGTGGTGGAGGTTCCATCGGGTCTTTGGATGCTTGAGACTCCGCCCGTCCATTGATAGTGTCGAGCTGTATAGGTATACCAACAGCAGCCGGGACCAGGACCAGGACCAGGACCAGGACCAGGACCAGGACCAGGACCAGGACCAGGACCAGGACCAGGACCAGGACCAGGACCAGGGCCGGGACCAGGACCGGGGCCAGGGCCAGGACCGGGGCCAGGGCCAGGACCGGGGCCGGGGCCAGGACCGGGGCAGCCGGGACCAGGACCAGGGCCGCCAGGGCCGCAGTCGTCTGTCGCCTGCGGAACTGCAGTGCTGCTGTCATCCGGGCAACATGTTGGCGGATCATCTCCCTCGTCTGGAGTCAAGAGATCCATTAAGGTGTTATTTGAGCCGTTGTCGTTGTTGCAACATTGATCGCTACCGTCGCCGCCAGGTTGTGGGATGGGCGGGAGTCCCAGACTGTCAAGGAGAATGGGTAGGGAGGCTCCCAACGGGGGAGGTGGCTGTTTGTCACAGCATTTCTTTCCGTTTCCATCCGTTCCCGTCGGTTGCTCCTTGTCGCATTTGCACGGATCGGGAGCGAGATCGTCGCGGTTCAAAATGTATCGAGAATTGCCGTCGCAACGAACTGACTTAGCCACCGAATTCGGAAGGAGGGGCGGGACCGGGACGGAAGTGGGCCAGTCCGGTGCCAAGAACCGAACGCTGGGCCGAAGTACTTTCGGCAGAGGATCGTCGACAATCGTAACCTTACAAATCGGAAGGTACATCGCATTCGCCGGGGAAGGAGAATAGACGCGCGGCAGATCGAGGACCGCGGTACAGACTTGAATAGGCAACGCAGCAGGCACCATCATCGGCTTAGATGCGAAGTAACCATAGGTGGTTCGAACTCCGGTTGGGGCGACGGTGCCAACGATATCGCCTCTCGCGTTGTAAACGAAAGTCTTCGTAAATCCGTCTTTGTCCGTAACTTTGTTCATGCGGCCGGAAGAGTCGTACCCATAGGTCACTCGCAAACCCATCGCATCCTCATGTCCAATCTTCCTGGCGGCCGCGTCGTAACTCGCCGTCGAGACAGCCCCAGTAGGTGCCGTGACGGAGCGAAGCAATCCGCTTGAGTCGTAAGTAAAGGTCTTGACTTCGCCTAAGGGGTTCACCGCGCTCGTCACGGTCCTGAAACGGCCATAGGTCTGCGTATAGCGATATCCCGCCGGATCAACTTGGGCAACGGGCAAGCAATTGTCGTAAATGTAAGTGTAAACAGACCCGTCTGCCAATTGGCGGCTCACAAGATTTCCAGCGGGATCATACGCAAAGGTGGTGATGTTGCCTAAAGCATCGGTTTCACTTTGCAAGCGGTCCAGCACATCGTACGATCTCTGCGTAATGGCACCTGTCGAGGCAATAATGGATACGAGGTTGCCGTAGGTATCGTAGCTAAACGTCGTCGCGAGGCCTCGTGGGTCAACAACGCTCGCCACCTCCCCGGCCGCGGTGTAGGAATACGTCGTGACTCTTCCTAGCGCATCCATAGCCGAGGTTCTCTGTCGAGAACTGCCATCGCCCGCATACGTAAAGGTGGACAAATCTCCGGTTGGACTAGTCAGTCCCGTTAAGTTGCCAATCGAGTCATACGTAAAAGAGGTTCGGTTACCCAGCGCATCTTCAGTGACGCCTATAACGATGTGGGACGGATCGAAGGTCACACTGAACGTAGCACCGGCTGGCGTCACCTCCTGCGTCATGAGCCCCATGCCGTTGTAAACATAAGTTGTCCGGAAGCCTTCGGGCCGATCAACACTTACGACCGACCCATTGAGGTCGAAATTAAATGTCGTGATGGCACCCAAAGGGGTCTGCATCGAATTTGCACTCGTCGCGTAGGCAAGAGTGAATGTGCCACTCCCCGCCACGACTTGACCAGGTTGCCCAATGATTGGCGAACCGGGCAGCCCGGGCGGAAGCGCCCCATAGACGTATGAAGAAAGATATCCCCGAGGGTCTTCTATACCAACAATGTTGTGCGTCACCCCGTCGTACATGTACTTGGTCGTACATCCGCTCGGGGCAATGAAGGTCGTGGGCACTCCACTTGCAGCGTATTGGAAAGTCCATCGGCGCCCTCCCCAATCCAAGAGGTTGGAAAATCTTGTCACGCCGGCAACCGACGCATAACTAAAGGTAGCCCTTCGGCCTCCAGGAACTATGACTTCCTGAAGGAGCCCTGCTTCCGCCCCCGAGCCATATACAAATGTCTGCCTAACATCGCTCGGATCGACCTTTGCCAGTAGTTGGTGGGTGACAGGATTACCAGTGGCGGATTGTGCTTCGTAGAGCAACCTCAGCCCATCCGGGTAATACTCCGTGAAGCGCGTGCCATCAAAACTGAGTGTTGTGATCGGGGCTCCAACCGATGCGTAGGTCGTGACACCGCCAGACGATCCAACCGCAGTAAAGGCATACTGACTGAAATCTCCTCGAACGATGGTAACAGCCACCCCGCTTGTGGAGGATTGAATGTATTGCCGGGATTGAGAGCTCCAATTGACACCAAACTCGGTTGAGCCGACACCCGATCGATAAAGAAAATCAAGTTCAAGATTGAATTTCCGAGCTTTTAGACTCACGTACTGGGCAACCCGCAACTCGCCAAGCTTCAAATCCGGAAGCGGCACTGCGGCAGACCCAGCCATCGGTGTCGTAGCTAAGCCACCGGCGGTTGGCTCTATCGCGGTTTGACTTGAATTTGTAGGGTCTGGTTGCATGAGAATCCTTTACTAACCTGCGTGGTTACTTTCATAAAAATTGCGGTAAATGAGAGCGGATTTAAGCGCTTCAATCGCCAAATCCGCATAATGGCCCTTCCCTTCGGGCAAACCGCCCAAAAGTAAGGCTAGGTCATCTCCGGAAAGCAGGCTAATTTGCTCGCATGTTCGACCGCGAATAAATGCCATCAAACCCATCGCTGTTCGCTGGGCTACCGGACAACCATTCGTGTCGTAGTCTCCGTCAATAACTCGACCGTTGCACACATCTAGCCACAAAAGAACGTAGGGCCCGTCTCCGGGTGTACCAGATTTACCCTCTATTCGGGTACTTTCCAATCTTTGTTTGGTAGTTTCCACACCGTCACTTCTGATAGCGATCTGCGTAATAGCGATAAAACATTTACTGGTATTTTTACGCGTATTACACTATATCATGATATCCAGGAGATTGATCAAAAAACTTTTCTATATTAAGGTCATATTAGAGTCGTCTAAGGCTCGACGCAGATTTTCAATCTGCACAACCGTTTCATCATGATGAGGGTCCAGGCGGTGGGCGCGCTCCATCCAGTTGATGGCTTCCTCGTATCGTCCGTTTCTGGTTGCCGATACACCTAAATAAAACGCAGCTTCCGCACAACCAAGATCCTCCAGAATTTGAAGATGTTCTCTGGCTTCTTCTTCCCGAAAATCGGACAATAGCTGACGAGCTAACACCAATCGGGGACCAATTGATAAATACTCGGATTCGACGCAGCGCCGAAGGGCTAATTCACCTTCCGCAATTCCGCCAAGGGCTTGGGCATACTTAAACGACAGTGTTGCCCACAATTCCGAAGAGCCTTGTCGCCGTCGAACAAGATCGCGGGTCCACTGCGCAGTGGCAAAGTCTTCTTTCTCTAAGGCGGCGGCAAACAAGTCTAAGGCAGACGGAATAAACAATTGGTCTTGCAACGCCATTTTCCAAGAGCCTCGTGCCGCTTTGTAGTCCCCAAGGTGCAGTTGCACGACAGCTAAGTTATGCCATCGCTTGTGACCGAGGATGCCGATGTCGAACGACGAGAAGTGCTCGCCCGTTCCCTGATGGATGGACAGATAATGGTCGCGGGCTTCCTCGTATCGACCGAGGTCTGTCAACACCATGCCCGCCTGAAAATGCAATTCAGGGTCGTCCGGGAAAGATGACAATCCTTGATTGAGGACATCGAGGCACTCCTGGGGTTGATGGAGAGATTTGTGAGCCGAGGCCATCAGCGAATAGACTTTGCGAACGTGCGAGTCTCCTTCCGCTGACGCATGAAGGCACTGTTGGAGCCAATCGATCGCGGACAGGTGTTTGCCCGTATAGTAATCGGTCATGCCAAGGTTAAACAGAACAAACGGATGCCCTGGCCTTTCTAAAAGATCGAGTTCAAGAAGTCGGTAATCCCGCTCCTTCTTTTTAAGTTGGCCTGCTTCGGACGTGTCGTACCCTGAGTGCAAAACGACTGCATTGCTTCTGGCCACTTGCCCTCCAAGCGACCGAATACTTGGCAATATCTGCTCGTGAATCCGTCCCTCGAAGTGAATTCCTGGAATGTTTCGAAAAAGCTTGACGTGATCCACTCGTGTACCCGCGCCAGGCCCCTCCTCGACAAACTGTACGGGGACCACAAAAGCCATGATGTCCGGTGAAGCGGTCAGAGCGGCTTCCAGTAGGTCTTCTCCTGCGCCAGGCGGAAGCGTGTCATCGGCGTCTAACCAGAAAATCCAACTACCTCGAGCATGGGCGAGCGACTGATTCCTTGCCTCCGCAAAGCTCTCGGTCCATGGAAACTCAAACAGCTCGGCACCGAGTTCTTTGGCTATATTGGGCGTCTGGTCGGTGGAACCTGTATCCACGACGATTATTTGCGAGAAGTAAGGCTTGGCACTTTGAAGGCAATTAGCCAAGACTCTCTCTTCATTACGCACAATCATGCAAAGGGATATATCGGCCGCCCGTGCTCTTTCGGCCGTTGCCAGGGCCACTAACTCTGGCTTCAGAGAATGGTCGAAGCGAATCGGATGGGGTGCATCGCCGGAAAGATGCGAAGCAAATCCACTGTGAAGGTCCTGAGACCACTTGCTTCGATATATTGGACGGTTCCTCTCCAAAAGCGCCGAAGGATGCTCATCGAGCCGCCGAAGAGTTTTTGAACCTGCGTGGTAGACAAAGCTCCTTTGCGAAACAAGTAACCGATGGCCAGCCCTCCGCAAACGGTAGCAAAGGTCGTTGTCCTCAAACATTCCTCGCCCAAAACGTTCATCAAAGGCGCCCACTTCGTCGAGCGCCGAGCGCTTAATCAGCAGACAGAAACCGACCAGCATGTCGACTTCAAGGTCGTCAATCGCTCGATTGGCAAAGTCTTCGGCAAAAAGCTCGAGGTTCACTAGACTCGTGAAGGTAACCGTCGTGGGCTGGTGGTAACCCGAATTGTTGGTAAGAGGACCCACCGCAGACGCTTGGGGACCCATGATCGATTCGACGAGGCGAATCAGGCCAGCGCGAGGAAGGACAGTGTCGCTATTCAGAAAGAGGACGAGTTCGCCGGTCGATTCCTTGAATCCGATGTTACAAGACTTCGAAAATCCGAAGTTCTGCTCGCTCCTGATGAGGTGCACAAAGTCATAGTTGGCAATTGCCTCCGGTGTGTCATCGGGCGATTTGTCGTCCACAACGATCACCTCGTGAAGCAAATCCGTTATGAGGCCTAAGCTATGGAGGCAAAGTTGAACGTCCTCTTTGCCTCCATAGACAGGTATGACAACCGACACCTTTGGCCACGGATTAACGCTGGAGACCACCTGACGCGAAGGGTCAACGCGAATATCCGATAAGACATTGGGTACATGAATTCGCTCCGCAAACCCATAGGCCTGGGGGTGAGTGGGGTGCAAATTCCTGAGGAGTTTATCCTGATCCCATCGCCTCCAAACGTTATCGAACCAGTCCGGAACAAGCTCGTTTCGATGACCCCAAGTCGTGATCTTTCGAACAATCCGTTGATCAGGCCCAGCATAGGATAGATGGTGGAGAATCCCGTGTTCGGGCCCCAGGACCAGGCTCCTCCCCCCAACGTACTCACGAATGTATTCGTGCTCGACTCTCTGACAATGGAGAAGGAGGATCGGCGTCAGGCGCTCTCTTGGGCGGATCACATATTCCGCAGACTTCCAATAGGTATCCATGTGGACCCGGACCGTATCGGCAGCATCCGCATCAGCTAGCCTCCGAAGAGACTCCAGCAGTTCTGGACTGATCACCTCGTCGGTATCAGGAATAAATACAAAGCCATGCCCAGCGCTTCGCAGTGTGGCCAAGGCATCCGATCTTTGCTGGGCTTCGTCGGTCCAATCACCAAGAATGACCGTAGCGCCTTCTTGAGCCGCAAGCTCTGCGCATTGATTCCAGTCGCCTTGCGTGCCATTCCAAGCATATCGGCTTACAAAGACAATTATCGGACCAACTGACGCAAAAGACCGTATCGATTCCCTGAAAAACCAATGATCGTCGTGCACACAATAGCAAACTGGAATGGAACTAGGCACACTCTATATTATATCAACATCATCTTTTCTGACAATTATATCAACGAATTTCTCTTGACATCCAAATGAAAGGCATTTTAGATTCATTTCTGAATTTCATTCCTTAACAATTAGTCCCATATATTTGGGTTTCCTGCTTCACCTTGGTCCCGCATTTCCGAGGCGACGTGCGGGGAGTGCCCACAGGTTTCCACTCCGATTATTGCCGTCCAACGGCGCCGGGCCTGATATGCGAATGCACCTCCGAACAGCCGATCATCGGGAGAATCAAGACTCGACTCTATGGAATTCTCGCGGCTTTTATCGAGCAGTTTCCAATCGCCCCCGTCGTTTGCCGACTCTGTAAGCATGGACCATGCTCAGAGCGATCATCTCTGACACTGGTTTGTTTTTGCCGTCGCCACCAGGAGCGTTAGAAGGTCGTTGCGCAAGTACCCCCGGGCAGAGCGTCCTCGACGCCCTTCGCAAATAAATGGCGCAAAAGGTCGACAATGTGCTCAACGTCCTTGGGTACTTGCAACAATTGACTGGCTGCAGCCACGAAGTCAGCGTGCCCCTCCTTTTTCCACTCCCACTCGCGAATTCGCAGTCGCAGAGACTATTTCAAGAGGCCTGGCAAGAATGTACAAAGGATTCGGATCAAAGCATGAGGGCTTGGACTTAAGGAAGCGACCGCCGCCTGGACTTGCAGCCCACGCAGAAAGCCGAAGTCGACAAGTTTTATCGTCAAAACCCTTTCCACCCCATTAGCCCAGCTTACAAAGTAACTGGTCAAGTTCGGTTTGTGTTGGATTTAGGAATTCCTCCCAAAGCAGCAGAGCGTTACACGCCTGGAAAGCTTTAATGCGGAAAGGGACACCTGGTAGAGGGTCCTCACAAAGGCTTCGGCAAACTTCACCGAAAGACCACGCCGAAGCTCGTCCAGTGAAGTTCGGGCATTTCGAGCTTGTCCTCGTCCAGTTCGTCCCACCACTTCGACATGCAGGGATGCATGCGGATGTCATCGAAGAGGATGAGACCGCCCTTTCGCACAAGCGGGGCGTAGAGCGCCATCTCCGCCATCACCTGCTCACCTGTGTGGTCAGTATCAATGAAGAGCAGATCGATAGGAGCGCTCTTGGCGATCTCCGATGCTAAAGATGAATCCCTTGTATCCCCCTCGACGAGCTCGATGTTATCGAAGACCTCCAGCTTGCGCCGCGTTTCGTCCTGCTGGTCGATATCGATGGAAACGACTTTGCCTTTAGTACCAGCGGCAAGGTGCGAGGTGCTGCCACCCGTGCAGGTTCCAAGTTCAACGGTTAATTTGGGTTGAAATTCCTTCGTTACCCAATACAAGAGGTCATAGTATGGATTGCTGGGGTCCCGCCCGTAGACTCTATGGTCGCCTACCTTGCTCCCAGGCTTGAAAGTTTGAATAGCTTCGCGAACCGACTTTGGGTTCTGCACTTGTCCCATAGCCCTATTTTATTGCAGGGCCTGCACATTCAACCTCAATTCAGGAAATTCGCTATCATGCAAAACCTGGAGATTCTTTCTGATGAAAAACCCAGCGCCTATCACGACGGGTATCCGAGAAAAAGTAGATAAGGCTGAAATGATATTGAGCACCGCTTGGACTTCCAGTCCAAACAGAAATGCTTACCGGATTTGCCGATCTAACCCAGCTCATGAAGTGACTTGTCATCTAAGTTGAAACTGTAGATCAATTCGTTGACTGATTCGCGAGAGTTGTTCTGACGATGTTCGTCGATCACGGTCTCCAGCCGCATTCCGAGCTTCTCAAGCACCCGCTGTGACCGAACATTTCCAATGTCTGTCGACGCCCAAATGCGAGAGAGACAAAAAGTATCGATCCCCCAGTTCATTACGGCTCTGGCGGCTTCGGCTGCCAAGCCCTGTCCCCACCAAGTCCGTCCGATTGCATAGCCTATCATGGCCGCCTGCGTGTGCCGGTCGATCTCTAAGTTGACCGTGCCAATCAGCTTTCCCTCGAAAACCACTGCAAAGGTCGGAGATTTATCCCAGGGTTCGGACATGTTAAGCGCGACGAACGCTTCGGCATCCACTTTGGTAAACGGTTGAGGAATGTGCGCCAAATACCGAGCGAATTCAACATCGTTCCGATACGCAAGCGATGCTTCTACATCTTCGATTTGAAATGGCCGAAGAAGTAACCGCTCGGTCCGAATTTCAGGAAAGTCGCCCATGACTGTCAGTTTAATGCGATATCAATTCGACGAGGCATTTGGCAAAGACTAAAAAATGAGTCGCTGCCCATCGTAGATTTCCGCCCTGGCTAGATGGGATGTCGCCAGAGCGACAATTCGATGAATTTCTTCTCAAACTCGCCGTCCCGATGGATCGGGGTCTTCGAGGGTGAACGTCTCATCCCGTCAGAAACGAAGGCAATGAAGTTGCGCCTTCATATTGAGACACTCTTGTTGTGAATTCTGTGGGTGAACCCAATGGTTTCAAGGAGTAAATTTTACGCCCCAGTCATCTTATCTTCAAACAGTAGCCTGAATGCCCGATCCTTATACTCTGTGCTGACGGGGTAGCTCTCAATTTTTGACCAAATGTCTTCGGGTGTATTTCCCTTTAGAAGCATTTTTTCGATGATCTTTTCTTCAAGGCTCTTCACACCCCACTTTGTGATCGCTCCACTAATGATACCAATGATCCCCAGCGAGATAATTCCACAAATTACACCACCAGGTCCAAGACCGGCAAGAGCCGTCAAAATAGCGGCACCTCCTGCCCACCCGGAAGTTGCAATAGCAATGAACAGAACCAAGCCAGGAACACCGAGGCCTGCTATCCACTCAGCAAATTTGTCCATAGTTGTTAATATGTACTACGGCCCCAGAGAGTATGTCGTTCAGCCTACATGTCAAAGTCAACCGGAAAGAGATGCATGTTTTGCAATGGTTCCTTGAAGGGAAAACTTCGGGGCCGTGAGCATGTCTTTCCCAAATGGCTGCTCGAACTCCAAGATGCAACCAACAAAACGGTTGAACCAATAAAGTTCGACGCGGACCTCAAGATTACATCAAGGCGGAAGCATGACTTCGGCTCACTACTCGCGGGTAGTGTTTGCGCCAACTGTAATTCAGGCTGGATGAGCAACCTTGAAGGTGAAGTGCAACCCATCCTGAAATCTTTGATCTTAAATGAGATCGGAGTGAACGAGCTTTCAATCAATGAAAGGCGCATTCTCGCCAGGTGGGTATGCAAGACAGCCTATTGCATCGATTCAGCGAGTGACGGTAGATCACGGGTTCCCCCTCGACATCGGCAAAAACTTCGTGAGGATACAAACAGTATTCCGCCGGGGGTTGTCGTTGCGGCTTCATGGTGTCCGCAGGAACAAGCGGTGGCGTGGCTTGAATACCATTTTTGGCGACTCGTGGGCATTCCAGCAAGTCAAGACCCCAATGTGTTAGCCCAGCAAAGCTACCAAAGCTATAAGATTGCTATGCAATTAGGCAATACGATCCTTATCGCTCTCTTTTGGCCAACCCCTACACCCAATTTGGGGTTCGAACGTGGAACTCACATTCCACTGTGGCCCGAGAGAGATTTCTTTGCGGTTAATCAGGGAGAGTGGCCCAAGTCTGACTCGCCAACAGACTTTATTATTGAGTGCCTCAAAAGGATACTTGTCTTTCCCAATGACCGCGCCGAAGGGTCAATCCAGATCAGCGGAGGCTTTGACATGAAGGTCTTTGACCCTGATTAAGTAATGCTAATTCGGAGTTGCCCCACCTGGATTTTCTGCCCCGGCGCGCCGGGATGTCGCCAGGGCGACAATTCAATGAATTCCCTCGCAAGCTACGAGGATAAGCTTCTCATCCAGGCCAGGAAACGAAGGCGATCTAAACCCCCATCCCTAACCCTTCCCCCTCCGCAAAGCCCGACAAGGGGAAGGGGACCCTCGCGCAAAACAAAAGGGCCGGATTCTTCAAATCCGACCCCCTTATTTTGGCTGCCCAACGTGGATTCGAACCACGATTGACGGTACCAGAAACCGGAGTCCTGCCATTAGACGATTGGGCAAATCGAAGAAGTAGGATACCCCAACCGAACCCGAACCCACAACTCAGTCTGCCAAAGCCGGCGCCACGCGCAGCTTCCGATTCTTCCACCACGTCGTCATCCGCTTTCGCGTCGGCGTTTCGATGTACAAGAAGATCGGAATCGACACCAGAATCGCCGTCATCATCAGCGCCAGGTTCAGCACGATATTGCTCTTATCCGTATGGAACACCTTGCTCAAAATGAATTCGCCGAAGTGCTTGATCGGGATATGGAACAGGTACAGCGAGAAGCTCGCCTCGCCCATCAGCACCCAACCCGGGCTCTTCAGCGGCGCCAGCCACTTGCTGTCCCACGTGATCAGCCCCAGGATCACCGTAAAGAAGAACGGAATCCCCAAAAGCTGCCCGGTGTACAAAACCGTGTTGATGATGTGGTCGTGCCCTTCGAAGAAGACCATGCCGAGGAACGGCAGAGAAAGCACCCCACCGGCCCACAACAGCCACTTCGGATGGTTGTGCCGCAGCACCTCGTTGTACAGCCGAAAGCCCAAAACGCCGATCAAAAACTCAGGAATTCGGAACAAGAAGTTCAGCCGAATGAACTGGTTAAAGAAGAAGTCGATGCCCGAGTTGTAGTCCTTACCCAACTGGTGCGCCATGATCGGGAAGAAGTTGAGATGGTACAGCAACGGACCGATCGCCGCCAGCCCAAAGAACAGCAGAATGAACCACCCCAGATCCTTCGTCTTGAACCGGTTGATCCACGGCAAAAGGAACGGCAGAAGGATGTAGAAGAACAGTTCTGTGCTGATCGACCACGTGGGCGAGTTCAAAAAGCCCCCGGCCGGAGTGGCAAAGCACTGCAAGGCAAACACCGTCACCATAAATAGCTCGGGCAGGTGCGCGTGCGCATACATCGCCTGCTGAGGCAAAGGGTCCTTCGCAATGGGTAAAAACAGCCGAGGAGCGACGATCAGAATCGACAGGATATAGACCGGATAGATGCGCGAGAATCGCGCCCACCAAAAGTCCTTTTTCGAGACCTTCTTCGTCAGTAAGCGGTCGTAGTAGTTCGCCGCCAGAATAAAGCCCGACAGCAGAAAAAAGAACGAAACGCCCACGTACCCGTGGTCCACCACGTTCTTGAGAATCTGCGGCAGATACGGCTTCAGCTCGTCGTTGTAGTGGTAGCAAACCACGATGAAGGCCGCAAAAAAGCGCACCGACGTTAGTTGCGGAAAAAACTCCCTCTTCGCTGCCTCGTTAGCTTGCCCACTCATATCCGGTTCGTAACGAAAGAAACCTCAACGGTCTCCGCCGAGGTTAATAGCGCCGATCAGAAAGCCCTAGCTGGAAAAAAGCCAGGGCCGCCTCGTCAGCTCGCCTTTCGTAAGTCTTCTTCGTTCAGCAGAATCGGAAGTTTGCCTTCGGCGATAATGCCTGTCGGAAGAACGACCCGTTTTACATCTTCGGAAGACGGGACTTCGTACATCACGTCCATCATCACACTTTCGATGATGGCGCGCAATGCTCGAGCGCCGGTCTTGCGCTTCAGTGCCTCGCGGGCCACTTCGTTCAACGCTCCGGATTCGACGACGAGTTCCACGCCGTCCAGCTCGAAAAATCGTGTGTACTGCTTCAAAATCGCGTTTCGCGGCTCGCTGAGGATGCGGATCAGCGCTTCCTCGTCCAGCGAATCCAGCGTCGCGATGACCGGCAGTCGGCCAATAAACTCGGGGATCAGACCAAATTTGAGCAAGTCTTCCGGCAGAACATTGCGCAAAATGTCCTTCGGTGCCTCGACCTTGCTCTGAGGGTCGGATCGGAAGCCCATCACGTTCTCCTTCATGCGCCGCTTGATCATCTCTTCGACGCCCTCGAAGGCGCCGCCGCACACGAACAAAATGTTCGATGTGTCGATCTGCAGGTAATCCTGTTGCGGGTGCTTGCGTCCGCCACCGGGCGGAACGTTGGCCACCGTACCTTCCAAAATCTTGAGAAGCGCCTGCTGCACACCCTCGCCGCTCACGTCTCGCGTGATCGAAGGGTTATCGCTCTTGCGGGAAATCTTATCGATTTCGTCCACGTAGATGATGCCCCGCTCGCAAAGCTCCTTCGCGTTGTTCGGGTCCATCGTTTCCGCCGCCTGGTACAGCTTCAGCAGAATATTTTCGACGTCCTCGCCAACATAGCCTGCTTCGGTCAGGGCCGTCGCGTCGGCGATGGCAAACGGAACGTGCAGGAGCTTGGCCAGAGTCTGCGCCAAAAGCGTCTTGCCCGAGCCGGTGGGACCGACCATCAGAATATTGCTCTTCTGAAGCTCGACCTCGCCCTTGCCCTTTTCGTTGATGCGCTTAAAGTGGTTGTAGACCGCGACCGACAGAGCCTTCTTGGCCCCATCCTGCCCGACCACGTACTGGTCGAGGTATTCCACGATCTCTCGCGGCTTGGGCACCGAGCCCGCCTTCTGCACCGGAGCCATCGGCTGGTGAGCCGGCTGAACCGGAGCAGGCGTCGCCGCCTTGGTGGCACCTGACTGGCGCGATTCACCATCGCTGTGAAGAATGTCGTTGCAGAGGTCGATGCAGTCGCTACAAACCGCGCCATGCAGACCAACGATGAGCTTTCGAACTTGCTCCTTCGCCTTGCCGCACAAACAACACTGATCCCTTCGTTCGGTTGACTTTGCCATTCAGATGCCTTCTTTAATTGTATAGGATTACGGAGCGCGTTCCAAGACCTTATCGACGAGCCCATAGGCCACAGCCTCATCGCCCGACATAAAGTAGTCTCGATCGCAGTCCTTCCGCACCTGTTCTTCAGCCTTGCCGGTGTGGCGGCTGAGGATGCCCATCAGGTTGTCCATCATGCGGTTGATCTCGGCGGCCTGGACGTTGATGTCGGCGGCTGTGCCTCGAAAACCAGCGGATACCTGGTGGATCATGATGCGGGAATGTTTCAGTGCGTAACGCTTTCCGGCGGCGCCGCCAGCAAGAAGTACGGCTCCCATCGAAGCGGCTTGGCCCACGCAGATCGTCGCCACATCGCATTTGATGTGCTGCATACAATCGTACATAGCCAGACCAGCCGTCACCGAGCCTCCCGGTGAGTTGATGTAAAAGTCGATATCCTTATCGGGGTCTTCCTTTTCTAAGAAAAGAAGCTGGGCCACAATCAGGTTCGCCACGTAGTCGTCGACCTCGGTTCCGAGGAAGATTATTCGGTCCTTCAGTAGCCTGGACCAGATGTCGTAAGATCGCTCGCCGCGTGCGGTTTGCTCGATAACGTAGGGTATGCCCATCCTATCTCCTTTTACTCCATTCTGGTCGTTCACGCTCCACACCACAGGTGCCCCGCGCTGAAACAGTCTCGAAACGTGCATTTTCGGGACCAATTCCGTAACCGGAAGGGACATTCCGTCAATGTGCCGGGAACCAGCAGGTGGTTTTGCTGGGCTGATACCCAAAAGATCGTTCTCGTGGGGTTCAGTGCTCTGCGCTCTGTGCTCTGTGCTCTGTGCTGAGTGCTGAGTGCTGAGTGCTCAGTGTTCAGTGCTCTGTGCTCTGTGCTCTGTGCCCTGCCTTCTGCCTTCTGCTTTCTGCCTTCTGCACTCCCAACTCAAAACTCAAAACTGCCCTCCTTTCGTATAATGCGATTACCCCATGATCGCATCGGTTGGTTTTGCCCTCGCTCTCGGACCCTCCGCTCCGGCGATTGCCTATTCTTGCCGCTACTACTACCCGGACGGAGACCACCGAACCAGCTTTCATCAGATCTACATTTGCGATCTCCACGGCCGGCACCGACAGCAAATCACGTTCGACGATAGCGAAAAGACCAGCGTCAACTGGGTGGGAACCGACAAACTCGCATGGCTCGAATCGAACGGCTCTTCGATCGGCGAAACTTGGTACGGCTACCATATGCCAACGCAATCAAACACCGAGACTCCGCTAGCCCGAAGAATCATCCTCTACGACGTCAAAACCAAGAAACGCACCATCGTGGCCAAGGGCGTCTTTAGCCCCTACTCCTCCACCCGCGACTCCATCACCTACGAGGAGTACGAGGAGCACACAACCAACGATCTCCTCGAACATAACATTCTCAATTTATGGAAGATTTCGGCGAAAGGGTGCACAAAATCGGCGGCACCAAAGGAGTCCGATTCTGGCCCCGACGGGAGGAACGACGGCTCGTTTTCCATGTGGAAACCGGTCAAGCTGGATTACCCGCCGAAGGCGAAGGACAAGATGTTTGAATATCACGGCCGGGACGGAGGCGGGACAGGCGCGGTCTCGATTACGCGCAAGGGGCACACCCTTCTTGTGCCCGGCGATCCCAATAAAGTTTGGGTCAAGAAGGACCAATCCAAGTGCTGGTTCATGATCGGAAGCTACGCTGGCTCGGCCGGATGCGACGAATGGCTTTATGAAATCAACTGGAAAACCGGCAAGCTGTCCATCGTGGCCGACGACGTCTTGGGCATCGACTTCGACCCAAAATATCGGTATTGGGTTGCCACCAGCAACAACAAGACCACCACAGACCTTGGTCAAAAGAAGGTGTGGCAAGACGAACTATGGTGCGGAGATACCCGCAACCATCGGCAATGGAAGATCGCCGGTGGATTGGTTCATGGCGATAGCATCAGCATTCGAGAGTGAGGCGCTGAGGGTCTGACTCCAGTGCTCTGTGCTCTGTGCTCTGTGCTCTGTGCTCTGGGCCCTCGCCCTTGCATAGCACACCCTTTGCCTTCTGCCCTCCGGCTAAAGGAGTCTTTCGCCAATCTCCCGTCCCGATGTTGCTCTGCTCCACCAAAACTATGTCGTGGCACTGGCAAAGACGCCTGCTTGTCCGCCGAAGTCCGAGGGTCGAGGACGAAGGCGGGCGAAGCTGGGATTTACCAGTGATGGTAGGTGAGCATTCAGCCTCCTCCCCACCGCTTCGCCTAAAGTCGGCTCAGCGACTCCCCCCAGGGAGTAGCGTGGTTATTCGGAATCCCGAGTCTGGTCGGTGTATCACCATACTGGGACCATTCCAAAATGGCGAATTGGTATGAACTTCGTTCAAGCGTACTAGCCACGCTACTCCACAGGGGGAGTCGCTGAACGCAGTGAAGCGGTGGGGAGGATTCATTGATGTGTACCACGCACTCCGTTCGCATACTCGTGTTCCTGGCGGGCGTGACGCCCACCCTCCCAACCTCGCGAGACAAGTCAGCGCATTCCAAATAGCCTAACCTCCCTCGCCCTAGCGAAGCGAGCCCTTGCGTAGCACGTCCTTCGCCCTGCCTTCTGCCTTCTGCTTTCTGCACTCCCAACTCAAAACTCCCAACTGCCTACTGCCCTCCGCCCTCCGCCCTCCGCCCTCTGCCCTGCGCTCTGTGCTCAGTGCAAAGTGCTCTGCTCTCTGGGCCGCCCTCCCTCGCCCTGCCTTCTGCACTCCCAACTCAAAACTCCCAACTGCCTACTGCCCTCCGCCCTCCGCACTCCTACCAGATTCCCTTCCGCACCTCTACCAGCTTTCACCCTCCCCAACCCCAAAAACCTCACAACCCGTGTTAGCTTAATTCCATCGATTGGCCCGATGGGCATTGGAAGGTTTTGGATATGAATTTGAATGCATGGCGCGTGATTTCTCGGGCATCGGCTCCCTGCGCCCTTGCCCTCGCCCTTAGTCCCGTGGCTCTGGCCCAGCGAGCCCCCACCGTGACCTACACGGCCACCGGCACGCCCGGAGCCTGGGACCTCACATTCACTCTCACCAGCCACTTCCTCCCCGGTGAAGGCGATTTCTACTTCTTCGGCGTCGCCATGGATACCGGCCGCAACATCGTCTCCTCGCCCAACGGCTGGGACCCCGATAAGTGGCGCGACTGGACCAATTCTGGGTTCGGCGGAAGCGGCCTCAACTACAACAACAACTGGATCAACCTCTACTCCCGCTCCGACGATCTGACCCCCAACACGTCGAAATCGGTCTGGGTCGCCCGATCCACCGCTGCCGCCGCGCCCACCTCGCTCCCCTTTTTCGCCTTTGCCGCGGGCGGAACCTACACCGGCACCGACTACTTCGATAACTACTGGAACCCCGGCTTCGAAGGTACTGCGCACCTCGTTCCCGTGCCCGAACCGGCGTCCCTCGCCGTCCTCGGAATCGGCCTCCTCGCCTTTCGACGAGCCCGTTTCAAAAAATAGTAACCCTTTGCACTATAATACGTGCATAGTGCAACTATATCCGGAAATCGATCCGATTCGCGAAGCCTCGCGCCAGATGGTTCGCGGCCTCGGCCTGCTCGAACTCTCACCAATGTTCGGGGTGCCATTTAACCAACGCCACGCCCTCATCGAGATCGAGCGCGCAGGGGCCATCACCGTCAATCAACTCGGCGAGGCGCTTCTCGTCGATCGGTCCGTTGCCAGTCGAATCGCGTCTGCCCTCGAACGCCAGGGTCTCGTCGCGACCTCGTCCGACCCCGTCGATGCCCGCAAAAAGCTGCTCTCCCTCACGCCAAAAGGCATCGAATGCACGCTCGGCATCCATGACGCCTGCAACGAGCCGGTCGCGTCTGCCCTCAAACTCCTCTCGCCCGAAGACCGTCAGCGCGTGGTCGAGGGCCTCGAAATCTACGGCCGCGCCCTCCTCAAGGCCGCCCGCACCAAGGACCTCGTAATCCGAAAAATCGAGCCGACCGACGACGCTCAGGTCGCGCAACTCATCCGCGCCGTCATGACCGAAGGCGGCCTGGTCGGCCCCGGCTACAGCATCAACGACCCCGAAGTCCTCTCGATGTCCGAAAACTACCCGGCCCCCCGCGCCGCGTTCTACGTCGTGGTCCGCCAAAAGCAAGTGCTCGGATGCGGCGGCTTTGCCCCCCTCACCGGCGGCTCAGACGACGTCTGCGAGCTTCGAAAAATGTACTTCAGCCCCGAAATCCGAGGCATCGGCATGGCCCAGAACCTTATCTCCGTCATCCTTGCCGACGCAAAAACCGCAGGCTACCGGCGCATGTACCTCGAAACCACGCAAAAGCAAGACAAAGCCCGCGCGCTCTACGCCCGCAACGGCTTCACGCAGATCGACGGCCCGATGGGCGACACGGGCCACTGCGCCTGCGACACCTTCTGCATCCGCGAATTGTAAGCTGCTGGGAGGCGCATAGCCCAAAGGAGAGTGAAGAAGCTACAAGAACATCGCGTCGAGGCCTTCGAGTTTCACTTCGCCCCGGCACACGTTCAGCACCAGTTGCGCGGCCTCGTCGGGCGTTCTCAAGACGAAACTGGCGGGCAGGCGAAGGAACGCGATTCCAATCGCTTCGATCTCCTCCTGGCGCACGATGTCGGCTTCGGGCCTCATTTCGTGATAAGACTTACCATCGACCTCGATCGCAAGTTGGAGGTCTTCGTAGAAGAAGTCGATGATGTAGCGGCCCAAGACTGGATACTGCCGCCGAATCGGAATCTCCCGGTTGGCGGGCGCTTTGAGGCGCTTCCAAAGCAGTTTCTCGGGCAAAGACAGGTTTCCACGATTCTCGTTGGCGAGTTTGATCAAGTATTCGGGTTGCTTGTCGTGGGTGGCCAGAGTCCTTAGGTTACATTCAGATGGCGGTGCGGAGGACGTTTTTGTCAAGTTTGTTCTTTGGATGGTCTGATTAGCGTTGCTCGTTTTTTCCACAAGCCTTCTCCCCCTCCGTCCCGATGTCGCTTTGCTCCACCTCATGCAAGCGTGCCTTTGAGGCACCTTTGCACAAGGGCTCTTCCTTCGGCGGGATCTAAGGAGTTCATTTCATTCACCGACTCCACATGAATCCTGCCCAGGGAGTAGCGTAGTAAATCGGAATTCTAAGTCGGGTCGATACTTCGTTCGGCTACCGAATGACTCCTCCCCACCGCTTCGCCTAAAGTCGGCTCAGCGACTCCCCCTAGGGAGTAGCGTAGTTATTCAGAAATCGAGGTCGAGTCGCTGCCTCACCATACACTGACTTTTACAAAAAGGCGAATTGGTTTGAACATAATTCAAGCCTACTAGCCACGCTACTCCCCGGGGGGAGTCGCTGAGCCAAGACATGGCGAAGCGGTGGGGAGGAAGACAAGCCGCAAGCCGCAAGCCGCAAGCCGCAAGCCGCAAGCCGCAAGCCGCAAGCCGCAAGCCGCAAGCCTTCGTAAAACGAGGCTATCTCTTATCTAAGTGATTTCGTGACTGAGAAAT